>JALSZC010000047.1 GCA_027059605.1 Ghiorsea sp.
GTTTGGGTTTGTGCGGTGTTTTTACTTCGGCAGCTTGTTCAGGCTTAGCTTTAAAAACGGATTTAATTTTAGAAATCAAACTTGAAATCATGTGTTGTCCTTCGTGTTTTCGCTGTGTTGAGCGAAGTTTGGTGTTGCTTCTTGAAGCCCGTGTGGGTCTTCGTGGATGATGACTTCAGCATCTGTCCATTTTTCTTTAATGATGGCTTCTACTTCATCAGCAATCGCATGCGCTTGCATCAAAGTTAAATGCCCATCCAACTCCAAATGAAATTGAATAAAATTGGTTAAGCCTGCCTTACGGGTACGCAAGTCATGAATACCTTTCACTTCAGGGTGCGAAGTTGCCAACTGTTTGATGTCGGCTCTATCTTCATCGGATAATTCTTTATCCATAAGCTGGTCAATAGCATCACGTGCAATTTCCCATGCGCTATGCAAGATATAAAAGGCAATGGCAATGGCAAATACAGGGTCAAAACCAGCCCAGCCATACATGGCAAGCAAAAGCGCAATAATCACACCTACATTAACCAACAAATCTGTTTTATAGTGTACAGAGTCAGCAGCGATAGCCGTTGAGCCTGTTTGTTTGACGACATGTTGCTGAAATGCAATCAAAGCTGCAGTCAAAGCAATGGAAATAAGCATGACAATGACACCCATATTCAATACTTCCAAAGGTTTGGGATGCAATAAACGATTGATGGATTCAAGCAACAAAAACGCGGCTGAACCTGCAATAAACATAGATTGCCCAAGCCCTGCCAAAGCTTCTGCTTTACCATGACCAAAGCGATGTTCCCTATCGGCAGGTTGTAGTGCGTGATGTACGGCAAATAAAGTAATTAACGAAGCCGCCGCATCCAAACAAGAGTCAATCAAGGTTGCCAAAATGGTAATCGAATCTGTCCACATCCAAGCAATCAACTTGGCAACAATCAACATGATAGCCACAGTGGCTGAGGCATAGGTAGCAAGGCGCATCAAACGCGCTTGTTTGCTGCTTACATGCGACATTGACGAATTATTTTCGTTCAATCTTGGCTCCTGCAAAAAAGATACGCTCTTGTTGAATCATGTCCAACCCTGTAGTGGGCAATTCAGCTTCAAACTCAGCGACTTCCTCACGTTTTCCTTTGGTTTCAGGGTGTTTTGCAATCAAATATGAACAAATATCACAATATTCTTCAATAGAAATATCATAAGTGCCAATTTTTCGTGCTACAGTGATAATTTCTTCTTTATCATAACCCATGAGTGGTGAAAGTAGAGGCAAATCTGCCGCATCATAAATGGCATGGATATTTTCAAGGGTTTGGCTTGCCACTTGTCCTAGAGAATCACCTGTCACCAAAGCTTTGGCATTCATAGTATCAGCAATGATACCTGCGTTACGAATCATATGCCGCTTATAAATAATCATACGATAGCGGGGCGGCACAAGGGCAATGGCATGACGTTGAAATTCTTCCAAGTCAATCATGATGAGTTGGATACGCCCTTGGTATAATGATAGCTGCTTTGCCAAGGCTTCAATCTTGGTGAAATCACGGTTAATCGTACTGTTATACAAATGCACCAAGGTCACACGCATACCACGCTTCATCATGATATAAGCAGCTACGGGGCTATCAATGCCGCCTGAAAATAAAACAATACCATGCCCCGAGGAGCCCACAGGTAAACCACCTGCACCTTTGCGTTTATTGGTGTAAATAAAGGTGGCATGTTCGCTGACTTCAACATGCACTGTGATTTCAGGATTATTGATGTCCACTGTTAAATCAAATGCATTTTTGAGAAAGCCGCCTACCTCAAAATTGATTTCCGTGCTAATCATAGGAAACCGTTTAAACGAGCGGCGTGAACGCACAGAAAATCGTTTGCCCTGAGGATGAGGAAATTCAGTTTCAATTGCCTTTTTGGCGGTTTCTTGCATGGCTTGGATATTGGATTCACATTCAAAAGTGACCGCAAAATTGCTGATACCAGGAATCAATGCCAAATGGTCAAGCATGGCAGGGGTGACTTCTTCCACATGCAACAACATGCGACTATGTTCTTTATCAATTTGGCTTGTGCCAATGAGCTGCTTGATGTTTTTGGCAAGCTGGCGCACAAACTCACGGCGATTTTTGCCTTTGAGCGCAAGCTCTGCGTAGTGAACGAGAATATGTTGCATGTTAAGCTGTCACCACATCCAAACAGCGTTGGCACAGTTCATTGTGAGTATCATGTGCTGCATCCGCAGGTGTGCCCACCACATAACAACGTGGACATTTGATACCATCCACGGCTTCAATGCTTAACGTATCACCAGCGTTTGCTTCAGCTACAATCAATAGCTGCTCATAACTTTCGCCTACAGCCTCGGCAAACCTCATATCCAAATCAGGAATACTTACTTTTGCTGCAATGGATGAACCAATGATTTTATCTTTCTTGGCTACGTCCATTTCTGTATTCACCAATTCGCGCATGGCAAAGAAGTTATCCCAGGCTGCGTTGTCTATAGACACAGGCTCAACTTTGTTAAAGGTCTGCAAATGAATGCTGCCATCTGCTGCACCAGGCAAGAAATCCCAAACTTCTTCTGCAGTCATGGGTACAATGGGTGCAATCAAACGTACCAAGGTATGTGCAATATCATACACCGTGCTTTGCGCTGATAATCTACGCTTTGAATTGGCGGCATCACAATACAATCTATCTTTAATCACATCCAAATAGAAACCACCCAAATCCACAGAGCAGAAATTGTGAATTTCTTGATGAATTTGGTGGAAAGTATAGCTGTGATAAGCTTTATCCACATTGGCGCTGACTTCTGCAAGCCTAGACATGGCCCATAAATCCAATGGTTTACGCTCTGCCAATGGCACAGATTGAGACACGTCAAAGTTTTCTAAGTTGCTCAACAAGAAACGAATGGTATTGCGAATACGGCGATAAGATTCTGCAAGTTGTTTCATGATTTCATCAGAAACTCGAATATCTGCCGAATAATCTGCCGAGGCAATCCAGAGGCGCAAAATATCTGCACCCATTTGCTGGATAAGTTTTTGTGGCGCAACCACATTGCCTTTAGATTTGGACATTTTATTACCATTTTTATCCACCACAAAACCATGCGTTAACACAGCTTTGAATGGCGCAACGCCGCGTGTGCCAATGGATTCTAGCAATGAAGATTGGAACCAACCTCTATGTTGGTCGCTGCCTTCTAAATACAAATCAGCAGGGGATTGTAGTTCATCACGGTGTTCTAAAACACAAGCATGGGTGGAGCCTGAATCAAACCAAACATCCAAAATATCCGTTTCTTTCTCAAAGTCTGAACCGCCACAATCTGGGCATGTTGCGCCATCAGGCAAAAAGTCTGCTACATCTTTGGCAAACCAAACATCAGCACCAGCTTGCTCTACTTGTTTTGCAATGCCTTCCACCACTTCAGGTGTGGTCACAGCATGGGATTCGCACGACGAACATTTGATGGCTGTAATTGGCACACCCCAATTGCGTTGACGAGACACACACCAATCAGGGCGTTGCTCAACCATACCACGAATACGATTTTCACCCCAAGCTGGTGTCCACTGGGTTGCTTTGATGGCTTCCAAGGCTTTGGTCCTTAAATCATTTTTATCCATGCTGATAAACCATTGCGGTGTGGCACGGAAAATCAGTGGTTTATGGCAACGCCAGCAATGCGGATAAGAATGACGAATTTGGTCGCTTGCCAGCAATGCACCACAGCTTTGCAAATGCTCTACCATGATGGCATTGGCTTTATACACATGTTGCCCTTCAACCACAGGTGTACCTGCTTCAAAAATGCCAGTGTCGCCGACTGGGTTAAAGCCTTTCAGCCCGTATTTTAAGCCGACTTCATAATCCTCTTGCCCGTGCCCCGGTGCAGTGTGTACACAGCCCGTACCTGCATCCAAAGTGACATGATCACCTACAAGGATAGGTGTATCTTGGTCTAAATACGGATGACGGAATTTGCGATTTTCAAGTTTTGTACCCTTGAAATGAGCTACTGTTTCAGCAGTGACACCGATTTCAGCAAGTACACTATCGGCAAGCCCTTCAGCTAAAATCAATACTTCGCCAGTTTCAAGGTTTTTGCATTCACCTGCATCGGTGATTTTCTTGGCGACATAATCCAAATCAGGACCAACAGACACTGCCAAGTTCGCAGGAATGGTCCACGGTGTGGTTGTCCAAATCACCACAGATGTTTGCTCAGTTAAAGCTGAATCAATATCGCTTAAATCTTCACCTGCTTTGAATTTCACATAAATCGAGTGTGAGGTATGATCTTCATATTCCACTTCAGCTTCTGCCAATGCGGTAGCGCAAGAAACGCACCAATGCACAGGTTTTGCACCTTTATACAAACCACCATTTTCAAGAAAACGACCAATCTCACGTACGGTGTTGGCTTCAAACTTATAATCCATGGTCACATATGGATTTTCCCAATCGCCAGTGATGCCCAAACGTTTAAATTCTTCGCGCTGAATATCAATCTGCCCTTTGGCATATTCACGGCATTCCGTGCGAAACTCAGCATCTGAAATATCTTCTTTCTTACGTTTTTTTTTCTTAAATTTTTCTTCGACTTTCAGCTCAATCGGCAAACCATGGCAATCCCAACCGGG
>JALSZC010000048.1 GCA_027059605.1 Ghiorsea sp.
TGTGCTGTTGCCAAAGCGTCTATCGACTTACTATTGGAATCCCCTTGGCAAGCGCGTGTCTCCAACATTGAAAGCCAACTTCAAGAAGGTTTAAAGCCCTGTTTACAATCAGACAAAGTCGCTGATGTGCGCACCATGGGCGCAATCGGCGTTATCGAAATGAAAGAGCCTATCGACATTCCCACCATACAAACCCAACTACTTGATAACGGCGTATGGCTACGCCCCTTTGGTAAACTTTTATATACCATGCCCCCATTCATTTCTTCCCACACAGACTTACATGACATCAACCGAGCTATTGCCATGCAATGTTCTTAATATTATTTCAATTTTCAAATAACTTCGCTACAATATCTCTCACGCATATCAACAAACTACAGGGAGAAAAAGCAACATGAGAAAAATTATTTTACTGCTCCCTATCCTACTATCATGCGTACTCATCATTTTTGCATTCTACCCAGAAAAAGAACCTCTGCCTATTAAAGTAGGTATTCTTCACTCTTTAACGGGTACTATGGCGATTAGTGAAAAACCAGTGATGCAGGCAACACTGTTGGCAATAGAAGAAATCAATGCACAGGGCGGTTTACTCGGGCGACCAATAGAGCCCATCATTGCCGATGGGAAATCAAACTGGGATACTTTTGCCAAACAAGCTGAATATTTGATCACACAAGAAAAAGTGCGTGTTATTTTTGGTTGTTGGACATCGGCAAGCCGAAAAAGAGTAAAAACTATTGTTGAAAAGCACAAAAGCTTACTCTTTTACCCAGTGCAATATGAAGGCTTAGAAACATCACCAAATATTGTTTATATGGGTGCTGCCCCCAACCAACAAATTATCCCTGCCATTTCATGGGCTATTCAAAACTTTGGCTCAAGGATGTATTTGGTTGGCTCTGACTATGTATTTCCACGTGTCGCCAATTGGCTCATTCATAAACAAGCACCCTTATTGCACGGTGCTATTGTTGGTGAAACTTATTTACAATTAGGCACAACCAATATGAACCAAGTAATCGCAGATTTAAAACTTTTGAAACCCGATGTAGTCATCAATAGTATTAATGGAAGCTCTAATATCGCTTTTTTCACAGCTTTACAAAAAGCAGGTATCACAGCCAATAATATACCTGTTATGTCACTAAGCCTCAGTGAAACAGAGTTATATAAAATAAACAAAAATACAAACATCAGTGGGCATTATGCCACGTGGAATTATTTTCAAAGCATAAACACCCCCGAAAACAAGGCTTTTGTTCAAGCCTACCAATCCCATTATGGCGCAAACCTTCCTGTAAGCGACCCTATGGAAGCAGCATGGAATGCCGTTCACCTATGGGCACAAGCCGTTCGCTCTGCACAAACTTGTGATACTACAACTGTTAGACAAACTATTCGCCACCAAAGCTTTGCTGCACCCGAAGGTATTGTATCTATAGATAGTCGTAGTCAACATGCATGGAAAACCGCACGTATTGGTCAAATTCAAGAAAATGGACAATTCAACATCCTTTGGTCTTCTAGCCAACCTATACGTCCCATGCCTTACCCACCGATTGTTTCCAAACAAGAAGCAGAAGCCTACCTTAATCAACTCTATCTGAATTGGCATAAACATTGGTCTTGGCAGCCCTCCCAAAAAGATTCTCTAGTACAGGTACAACAATGAATAACTTTTTGGATAAGTTTCCACTACCGACTGCTCGATTATCCATTTTTAGTGTGCTTATGTTATTGACAACCAGTGTTATTATCATCTTTGCACTTATCTCTAGTTGGAACACACTTAACAACCTAAAACGCCTTGCTGTCGAAGAAAAACGTTCTGCTCTACAAAACCTAGCTGACAATAAGATGAATACACTCAACACCTACATCGATAACCATTTGGAGCATGTTGAAGTATTAAGCATGATGCAAACAACCCAACTGGCAGCAACATCCATAACACATGCCTTCCATAAGCGAGATAAAAATATAAAGCTATATCAATATGTTAACTCACACTATGGTAAATTCTTTGAGCAATATTTATTAAGCTGGGGATATTACGACCTGTTTCTTATCGATACGCAAGGCAATATTGTTTATACCGTAAAACATGAAAGTGATTTCACAACAAACCTTATTCATGGACCATACAAAGACACAGGCTTAGGGTTTGTATTTAAACAGGCTAAAGAATACTTGCAGACCAGCAATTCAACATTCTCTTATTATCAGCCATCCGATAAACCCAGTGCCTTTGTTGCTACACCAATTATTGCAGGAGACACAATACTGGGTGTGATTGCTTTACAATTTGATACCCAAGCCTTCTATGATGAACTCAATGATATTACAGGTATCGGTGAAACTGGTGAAATTGTTACAGGGCAACTCAACCACCAACAAATCCTGATTACCACTCCTCTTCGCCATGATGCCAACGCCGCATTTAAACGAACGATTTCCCTAGATTCAAGTAATGCACTACCTATTCAGGAAGCTTCTTCTGGACATACTGGCTCAGGAATATTTACAGATTGGCGAGGTCAAGAAGTCATTGCAGTATGGCAATATATCCCAGCCTTACAATGGGGGTTGGTCGTAAAAATTGACACCCAAGAAGCATTCGCCTTTCTTCACCAAGTACAATACAATTATCTAGGTTGGTTTGGTCTCGCCTTCTTAATCGTATATATATTAACCTACATTTTCACCCGTCGTTTAACATTACCTTTACGCCAGCTAACAAAAGTAACCACTACCGTTGCCAGTGACCCTGGGTTACATATCACAAGCAGCAACTTCCCTACCCCCAACACATGCACAGTTGAAGTCAACGAACTAAGTAAATCTTTTATGGATATGTTTAACAAAATACAAGAAACACAAGATAAATTAAAAGAAAATGTAGTATCATTAGCCAATCAAAACTTAGCACTTGATTATCAAGTTTCAGAACAAACAGCCCGTATGCAAGCTGTAATTGAGAATGCAGCAGATGGTATCATTACTATCAGCGAAACGGGTGTCATTCAAAGCCTTAACCCTGCTGCATGTAAAATTTTTGCTTATGACGAAGGTGCACTATTAGGTAAACCCATACAGCAATTATTAAACAATGACACAACACTGCAACCTTTAATGCCAAGCAAAGCATATGAAGGCATACGACAGTCTGGCGAAATATTCCCTTTGGAAGTGAGTATTTCAGAAATGTATGTACTCACTCAAAAATTATTTCTGGTTACTGTCCGTGACATCACACAAGAAAAGTTGGAACGTGAACAACTCGAACATACTCAACGCTTAGAGTCTTTGGGGGTTCTTGCAGGTGGTATTGCTCATGACTTTAATAACTTACTAACTGCAATATTAGGTAATGCAGCCATTGCTAAAGCACGAACAGATGACTTATCACCAATCTCACCCATGTTGACCAATATCGAAAAATCCAGTGAACGAGCCGCCGAACTATGCAAACAAATGTTGGCTTATTCAGGTAAAGGTAAGTTTATCGTTAAACATATTAGCCTTACAGAAATGGTCGAAGAAATGTTGATGTTATTAGAGGTATCGATACAAAAGAATGTTGTTATGCGTTTAGACCTCACCCAGCAACTACCCTATATCGAAGCAGATGCATCCCAAATTCAACAAGTCATCATGAATCTTGTTCTCAATGCCTCTGAAGCTATTGATAAAAAAAGTGGTACTATCACTGTACACACAGGCGTTGTAAATGTTAGCAATGAATACATTCAAACAACCTATATTCATGATAATATTCAAGCAGGGCGTTATGTGACGCTTGAAGTATCAGATACAGGTTGTGGTATGAGCAAAGAAACTCAGAAACGCCTTTTTGACCCATTTTTCACCACAAAGTTTACAGGGCGCGGTTTAGGTATGAGTGCTATACTTGGCATCGTTCGTGGTCATAAAGGTGCAATCAAGGTTTATTCTGAAGAAGGAAAGGGCTCAAGTTTTAAAATACTTTTCCCTTATGCTGCATCAAACAAACCTCTTGATGCAATAGACACCCTCTCCATACATCAAGAGCAATATGGCACAGTTCTGATTATTGATGATGAAGAAAGTGTACGTGAAATTGCCAGTATTATGCTTGAAGAAGCAGGATATACAGTGCTTACAGCATCTGGTGGTGTTGAAGGTATAGCTGCTTTCAAAGCACAACAAAAAGATATCGTTGCTATCTTGCTCGACATGACCATGCCAGATATGGATGGTAGCACGGTCTTTCGTGAGTTAAAAATGATACAACCTGATGTTACAGTCATTTTATCATCAGGTTATAATGAACAAGATGCAACCAACCGTTTTGCTGGTAAAGGGCTAGCAGGTTTCTTACAAAAACCCTATACACCTGAAGCTTTATATAAAACGTTACTAGAGGTGTTAAAATAAGAAAATATATCCCTACCCTTAAAAAGATCAGGGAGTAACCATACTTAATAGTTGTAAAATATATCGATAAACTTCACTCAAAAACGTTTATATATTTAACATCAAACTTTGGAGCAAACATGGCATACCCGATTGAACAAAAATTAGTTATCGCTGTCTCATCCAGCGCATTGTTTGACTTAACCGAATCGGACAAAGTCTTTCGTGAGCAAGGGGCAAAAGCCTATAAAGC
>JALSZC010000049.1 GCA_027059605.1 Ghiorsea sp.
GAAAGAACACTCCGAGAGGTGATGATATGAGCAGAAACTACGGATGGGGTCAAAGAGACATGCAGGATGCAGGGCGTATCGCCCTGCAAGCCAGTGGCGCAAGCTTTGAAAGCGTTGCAACACACACGCAACGCTTCGGCGAATTTCGAGATTTCTGCAAGGAAAACGGCATCGGACGCATGGAGCGCGTCACGCCCGAACTCGTCCGCGAGTACGGGCAAATCCAAGCAGACCGTGTGGATGCAGGCGAGATTTCGGCTGCATACGCGCAAAACCTTGTAAGCAGCGTCAATTCAGTGATGAAAGCAGCCACACGGAACGAATGGCGAAGCGTATCGCCGACAAAAGAGTGCAACATACCTGCTCGCAACAACGTGAGAACCACGCCCACTGTGGGGCGTGAAAATGCGGAGCGCGGTGTCCAAGCCCTGCGCGAGCAGGGCCTGGAACGCCAAGCGGCAATGGTGGCACTTGCGAGAGACCTTGGGTTACGGGCAAAAGAAGCCAGTCTTTTTGATGCGAAAACAGCTCTACAACAAGCAGAAAACCAAGGGAAAATAAGCATTACAGACGGCACGAAGGGCGGCAGACCAAGAGAGCTGACCATACAAAATGAGCGTCAACTAGAGACTTTGAGAACAGCCGCAGCTGTGCAGGGTGACGGTCGCGGCGTGATGCCGCCCGATAAAAACTGGGTACAATGGCAGCGAGGCGGCTTGAAAGAAGGCAGGGAAGCCCTGCAAAACGCCGTAGGATGCCGTGGATACCACGAACTTAGGGCAGAGTACGCTTGCCAGCGTTATGAAGCCCTGACGGGGCATCCTGCGCCGTGCAACGGCGGCACAATAACCGACAAACAAGCAGACCTAGAAGCTCGGCAGCAAATCGCCGAAGAATTAGGGCATGGTAGGGTCGATGTGCTTGTCTCATACATTGGGGGCAGATAATGGCTTTAAGGCGTGAAATAGAGCGTTTGGCGCACGATTATGTGAGGAAAGGTGGTAAGAAAAACAGACGTAAGCAAGCCAAGCGTATGATTGCGCTAGGCGCGTTTGCAGAGACTTTAGGATGCAACCATATAGGTGAGCTTGGTAAACGTCATGTGATAGGCTTCTACAAGGCTCACAGGGGCTTGAGTGATGCTGTTTTGTATCAACACTGGCTGGCTTTTCGTAAACTTTACGAGTTAGCAGGAAAACCAAACGACCCACCAGCCCCTTTTTTGATGACCGCGAGCGAAGCGAGCCAAAAGCTTAAATAATCAGACGGGCATCAGTAATGGTGGCAGCGTAAAAAACCGCGTAGCGTTCAAATAAACGCCCGTAAGGGCTACTTTTTACGCGCTCGCGCGTACCTATTACCCAATAAGACTGATTGATTGCTAACGCGCTACCGCTTGTTTCCTCAAAATGTAGCCTTCGGCGTACATTTTCGAGGCTGAGGAACAGAGGTTTTAGCGATTTTCAATCGTGGGAAGCCCTGAAGGGGCTGGCGATGAAATCGCCATCCAAAAGCCGCCGCGTGGGAACGCGGCTAAAAGTCGTCACGCAGAGCGTGACAATTACATGAAAAAAACTCAAAAAAATGACCTATATTAATAGACCATAAGAGCAAAAAAATTAAGTTGTTGAAAAATAAGGTTTTTTTAACACCTTAGGGGACACAAGCTATGTCCCCAATAGGGGACACAAGCTATGTCCCCTAACAGACCCCTCAAGAGACAAATTTGTCTTGACTAGGGACAAATTTGTCCCCATAATGGGACACTCAAAAAGCGTGTGAGGTGAAGATGAGCGTAATCAAAAAAAATACCCCTTTTGTGCAATTAGCTGACCCCGATGGAATCAAAGCAATGCGAGCTTTATCGGCAAAAAATCCTAACGCTGCAAGTCTCTTTTACTTGATGATGCAGTATATAGACCAAGAGAACTGCTTAATCGCATCTAGGCAGGTTTTAGCAAGCAAAATGCAGTGTAGTACCAAGACAATTCAACGAAGTGTTAAATACCTTAAAGAGCATCGTTACATTGATGTCTTCCGCACAGGCACATCAAACGTATATACGTTGAATTCGGACATTGTTTGGAAGGCGGATGGCGAACGCCGCGCATCAGCACTCTTGCAAGGTAAAGTATTGCTGGATTTGGATGAACAGGACGAACAAACACAAACAAAAGTAAGGCGCGGTTTCAAACAACTGGAACTGATAAAATAATGAGTATAAAAAACAGGCTGTTTTTTTTATACTCAACGTATGGCAAGTGTAATACTTGCCGTTCAACAGGGAGATGTTTGAGAAATGAAAAACTACAATGAGTTTTGTAAACATTATGGCTACAATCGAAATTCAGAAGAAAGCCAAAAATTATATGCCGAGTACAAAAAGAACTATGCAATTTTTGAGGCTATCGCTACTTGACCAAGCAAAAATATAGGCATATCTTCGCCCTAACTTTTCGTGAAAAAACATAGTTTTTTGACCGAAAACCACAACCTAAAGAAAGCCGAAACCGAAAGGTTTTGGGGAGCCTACGGCTAAACAACGAAGTACCGATTTTGTGCTTGAAATCGTTTACGATTTCAGCCAAAAGGTAGCTGCTCCATGATGCAGCATGATTAGATTTGAGCGTCTGAAAAAGACGCGAAAAATCACAAAGCGATTTGAAAAAATCGCATCAAACGCGGGAGAAATCCGCCCGCATTTCTGAAAAAAAGCGTAAGAAAAAGAATGCAAAAATGCGTAGTCATTTTTGGATCGTCTTTTTCGTCCAACTCGGAAATCGAGAATGGAAACACGCGCACCCGTCTCAAATGCGAAGCAAAGCGCAGGATTTGAGACGGGTGCAGAATGCACCCGTAACTTCAACAGCCGCAACATACCCACGCGCTATAAGCGTGGGTGAAAATCGGTGAAATCCGCGTAATGTCAGGCATGAGCGCAAGGCTCATCGTCAAGGCTAGCCACCACCATGAGGATTTAAGAAAGTGACGGGAAAAAAGGGGAAAGGGGCTTCGCAACCTCGAAAAATTGACTTAAAGGCTGTCTGCTATCGACCGCAGGCATGGCGTTCAGCAACACAGAAAAGTCAACGAAAGCAGCGAAAAACAGGGGTTGAGTAAACAACCCATCTAACAGAAAAAAATCACTACCAACGCTCTCCACGTGCGTAACGTGCGATTTGTAACTTACCTATGGTATGACTGGCTTTTGGTAGTTCCGTAACGCTCGCTTTTTGTCAGATGCTCCCCGCATCTGAACCAAAAGCCAGTCGTGCCGTAGGCATGAGCGTTACGGAAGGAAAAACACTCAAAAAGGGGTGTTTTTTCTTGGCCACTGGCGCAAGCGAGTAGCCAAGAAAGAACACTCCGAGAGGTGATGATATGAGTAGAAACTACGGATGGGGTCAAAGAGACATGCAGGATGCAGGGCGTATCGCCCTGCAAGCCAGTGGCGCAAGCTTTGAAAGCGTTGCAACACATACGCAGCGATTTGGCGAATTTCGAGATTTCTGCAAGGAAAACGGCATCGGACGCATGGAGCGCGTCACGCCCGAACTCGTCCGCGAGTACGGGCAAATCCAAGCAGACCGTGTTGATGCTGGCGAGATTTCGCCTGCATACGCTCAAAACCTAGTAAGCAGCGTCAATTCAGTGATGAAAGCGGCTACGAGAAACGAATGGCGAAGCGTATCGCCCACAAAAGAGTGCAACATACCTGCTCGCAACAACGTGAGAACCACGCCCACTGTGGGGCGTGAAAATGCGGAGCGCGGTGTCCAAGCCCTGCGCGAGCAGGGCCTGGAACGCCAAGCGGCAATGGTTGCACTTGCGAGAGACCTTGGGTTACGGGCAAAAGAAGCCAGTCTTTTTGATGCAAAAACAGCTCTACAACAAGCAGAGAACCAAGGAAAAATCAGTATTACAGACGGTACAAAAGGCGGCAGAGAAAGAGAGCTGACTATCCAAAATGAGCGTCAACTAGAGACTTTGAGAACAGCCGCAGCCGTGCAGGGTGACGGTCGCGGCGTAATGCCAGCAGATAAAAACTGGGTACAATGGCAGCGCGGCGGCTTGAAAGAAGGCAGGGAAGCCCTGCAAAACGCCGTAGGATGCCGTGGATACCACGAACTTAGGGCAGAGTACGCTTGCCAGCGTTATGAAGCCCTGACGGGCAACGTAGCACCCTGCAATGGCGGCACAATCACAGACAAACAAGCAGACCTAGAAGCTCGGCAGCAAATCGCGGAAGAATTAGGACACGGCAGGACGGATGTGCTTGTTTCGTATATCGGGGGCAGATAATGGGTTTAAGGCGTGAAATTCAGCTACTGGCGCACGATTATGTGCGCAAAGGCGGAAAGAAAAACAGACGCAAGCAAGCCAAGCGTATGATTGCGCTAGGCGAGTTTGCGGAGACTTTAGGATGCAGATGCATAGGCGAGCTTGGAAAACGTCATATATTCGGCTTCTACAAATCCCACAGACATCTTAGTGATGCTGTTTTGTATCAACATTTCTTAGCCTTTCGTAAACTTTACGAGTTAGCAGGAAAACCAAACGACCCACCAGCCCCTTTTTTGATGACCGCGAGCGAAGCGAGCCAAAAGCTTAAATAATCAGACGGGCATCAGTAATGGTGGCAGCGTAAAA
>JALSZC010000050.1 GCA_027059605.1 Ghiorsea sp.
ATATTTCGCAAGGTAATTCCCCTCCTTTTCACTTTCATGATTTCAATCATAAGCAGTTCACTATATACTATCTGCTTCATAGTACAGGAGGTTATATGCGTTTTTATTGGATTCTTCTTGGCATGATGATAACAACTTCAGCATGGGCTGGTGACACACGCACCAGCAATATATTATCCGAAGTTGATGACTTATGGCGAGGTAAATCTTCACACGCTATAGCCACGCTCAATATACAAACCCAGCATTACTCTCGAAGCATGAAACTAGAATCATGGTCTAAAGGTAAAGAAAAGAGCCTAACCAAAGTACTCTCCCCCTTACGTGAAAAAGGAACCATGACACTTAAGTCTGGCAATCATATTTACACTTACCTGCCCAAAACAGACCGCACCATTCGCCTAAGCAGTGGCATGATGATGGGCTCCTGGATGGGCAGTCATTTAACCAATGATGACCTGGTTAAAGAGTCTAGGCTGGAAGATGATTTTGATGCCCGTATCAGCTTTGAAGGTGAACGCCATGGACAAGACATTATTGAATTTACCCTTTTGCCCAAAGAGGATGCCGCCGTGGTATGGGGCAAGATTGTTTTGGAAGTGGAAGCAAAGCGGCATTTACCCATCAAGGAAGTGTTTTATAATGAAGATATGCAGGTCTCTCGCACCTTTACTTTTACAGGTTTAAAAAAACTGGCTGGCAAGATTCGCCCATCTGTTCTGCATATCGTACCTGCGGATAAACCCAACGAATACACTGAGTTTGTTTTTCAGGAGCTGACCTTGAATATCCCCATCAGCGACAGCTTCTTCAATAAATCCGCCCTCAAGCGTCACAAACGATGAATATACTCAAATTATCATTGCGCAATACCTCGCGCAACAAACAACGTACAGCAGTCACCATTTTGTCCATGGCATTTGCGTGCAGCATTATGATTTTATTTTCCAGCATGATGGCAGGTATGGTTGTTGGCAGTGAACGGCAGGTCGTCGAAATGAATATGGGGGATATTCAAATACATCCCTACGGTTACCTCGATGACCCCGACATGTATAACCGCATCCATCATAGCCAGGCTATACTTACACAATTGCAAAATATGGGTGTCAACGCTTCGCCTCGCCTCTATGCCTTTGGACTGATGGCAACCCATGCAACTTCTTCAGGCGCATCCCTGCGCGGCATTGATTTACATAAGGAAAAACGTGTGACCAAACTATATCAGCATGTTGCCAAGGGTGGATGGTTGGATGAAGCAAAGCCTAAAGCTGTCGTGTTAGGCAAAAAGATGGCGGCAACACTGGGTGTAGATATTGGCGATGAATTGATTTTTATCGGGCAAAGTGCCGATGGTTTTATGGCCAATGATATTTTTACTGTAGGAGGCATACTGAAATCCGTTTCCGATGGTATAGACCGCTCTGGCGTATTTATGCTTATACCCACTTTTCGCACATTGATGGCTATACCTGAGGGGGTGCATGAAATCATACTTCGTAAACCCAACCCGCATAGTGATTTAACCCGTTTGACAGCGCAAATCAAACAATTGGTTCCTCAATATGAGGTAAAAAACTGGAAGCAACTCATGCCTGTAGTCGCCCGCATGTTGGAAACCGCAGATGTACAAACCATGATTATGCTCACCATTACCTATATCGCTGTTGCCAGTATTATATTAAATGCCATGCTGATGACGGTCTTTGAGCGTATGCACGAGTTTGGTATCATGAAGGCTATTGGTGTACGACCCTGGCAAATTGTACAAATGATTTTTGCTGAAACCATGATTCAAGTATTGATTGCATCTGCCATTGCACTCATGCTGGGATGGTGGGTCTCTGACTATTTCGCCGTGCATGGTATTGATATGTCCATCATCATGGATGGTTCAGTATCTATCGGCGGGCTGGCTTTCGACCCTGTATGGTACACTTATATTACTCAAGGTGTTTTACTTACTCCCATTGCATTCTTAATCATTATCGCCTTACTTGCCGTGGTATATCCTGCGTGGAAAGCAGCATGGGTGAACCCCATTGATGCTATTCATTATCAATAGCGGAGGTATGCAGTGAACCTGAACCAACTGGCATTTCGCAATATCTTCCGCCGCAAACGCCGCACACTGATTACAGCATCTTCAGTAGCTTTTGGTGTATTGCTTTCGGTGACTTTCACAGGAACGGGGGATTACACTTATACCCACATGATTGATGCAGGTGCAAAAATGGGCATGGGTCACGTTACTGTAGAGCCTGTGGGCTACCAAAACAGTCCTACATTAAACAAAAAACTACAACATATAGACAAAATGCTTGATGAGATTCGTGGTCTGGACAATGTATCAGGAGCTGTACCACGTATCATGGGGCAAGCCATGTTTGCCAGTGCCAACAAAAGCATAGGCGGTGTGTTTATTGCAGTAAATCCCAATATTGAACATGCCAAAAACAACCTTTTTATCCAAAGCTTAAGCGAAGGCAAGCTCTTTAACGCAAACAGTAAACATGGTATTGTGGTCGGCTACAAGCTTGCGCATAAATTACGCCTCAAACTTGGCAAAAAGCTGGTATATACCACCACCGATGCCTCTGGTGAAATCATCAGCCGCATTGCCAGAGTAAAAGGCATGTTCAAAACGGGTGTGGATACCATTGATGCAAGTATGGTGTTACTACCACTTGCCGCTACCCAACAAGCCTTGGGCTACAGCAGTAATCAAGCTTCATTAATTGCGGTATTGATTCACGACCAACGCAAAGCCGATGATATGCGTGATAAGATAGCCTCGTTACACAGCACGCAAAACTATGAAGTACTAAGTTGGCATGAAGCACAACCTGATTTGGCAGGTGTGATCGCCATGGATAAAAGCATGAATTATATCAGCCAGTTCCTTGTTGGTTTGATTATCGCTGCTGGCATTCTCAATACCATGCTGATGAGCGTGTTGGAACGTAAACATGAATTTGGTATGATGATGGCAGTTGGCTTGTCACCGCAAGCATTGTTTAAACTTGTGATGGTCGAAAGCTTTTGGCTAGCCCTGCTGGGGTTAATCCTTGGTATCGTGATTACAGCACCGTGGTTTTATTTTTTATATTATCACGGCATTGATTTAAGCTCTGGTTTTGGTGATGACTTCACTTATGGCGGCGTGCTGATAGACCCGTTATTTAAAGCAAGATTATTTCCTGAAAGTATTGTTTTTATCTTGGGTTCAGTGTTTAGCCTTGCCATGCTTGCTGGTGCATATCCCGCTTGGAAAGCTGGTAGAACACCACCCATTGAAAGCCTGAAAACCATTTAAGGAGAGCATCATGAACAGTTCACCTATCGTTCGCCTTGAGCATGTGCAAAAAACTTATATCCAAGGCAAAATCGAAGTCCATGCCGTCAATGATGTGTCTTTGGATATTCAGGCTGGTGATTTTGCCGCATTGTGTGGTCCCTCTGGTTCGGGTAAGACCAGCTTGCTCAATCTCATTGGTGGCCTGGATGTGCCCAGTGCTGGCAAGGTATGGGTAGATGGTGAGGACTTAGCCTCTTTAAGCCGTTCAGAATTATCTGAAGTGCGTAAAAATCGAATCGGTTTTGTATTTCAGGCATATAACTTGATTCCCGTAATGACGGCATATGAAAATGCAGCTTTTGTCTTGGACTTGCAGGATGTGGAAGAAGAGGAAAAGCATCAGCGCGTGATGGAGACACTTAAAGCCGTGGGTTTACAAGGTTTAGAGCAGCGTCGCCCAGATGAAATGTCTGGCGGGCAACAGCAGCGTGTTGCCATTGCCCGAGCCATTGTCACTCGCCCGGCTATTGTATTGGCAGATGAGCCTACTGCCAACGTGGACTCTGAAACAGCTAAATCACTGCTCAATATGATGGCGGATTTGAACAAGCAACAAGGCATCACTTTTTTGTTTTCAACCCACGATCAGCATGTCATGGATAAAGCCAGACGAATTATCCAAGTGCATGATGGTCAGATTGAATCAGATTCTGCCAAGTCTGATTCAGCGGTATCATGATTCACTTATATATCTTCATTGCCCTATTGGTAACGTATGCCCCCAATAGCTATGCCTTTTATATTTCGGAAAGCAATGCATTCAGCCAGGAAGCGCGTGGTTTGTTGCTTCTTGGTAGTGGTCAAATCAATAGCGATACTACTCACTTTTTATTCAATAGACTCATGTATGACTTGGATGCCAATAACTGGCATGTCGAATATCAACAACTATGGCAACAAACATTTGCCGCAACAGATACTTACCAAACCAAGGATGACAGGTTCAATATCAGTTACAGTAATGATGCTGTATATCTCAAAGCAGGGCGACAAGCCATCAGTCTGACAACCACGTTTTTCTTTAGCCCCAACGACTTTTTTTCTCCCTTTACAGTACAAAGTTTAAACCGTGACTTCAAGCAAGGCGTGGATGCTTTGTATATGGAAGCTCAAACAGATGAACTTTCTCAACTTTCTGCCATATGGGTCAACAACCGTGATGAAAATACTGCAACCTCATCGGTATTTCGTTTTGAATCGGTATTTGAAGACATGAGCTGGATGGTATTAGCAGGTACAATCAATCAACCTTACATG
>JALSZC010000051.1 GCA_027059605.1 Ghiorsea sp.
AATAAAACAGCTAATAATTCCAAGACTTCTACTGAGGCAGGCCTACGCAACTCTTCACCATTTAAAATATTAGCAATCGCGACTGCATGTCCTTCCACCCCAGGAAACACTGAGTCAAATGGTGTGGGGCGATAATCATAAACACCAATGGCTGTCACACCAAAAATAACAATTTTATCTCTAAGTTCATCACCTTCTAAGCGATCATATAAAATATCTGCTGCTGAAATATGTTTAAATGTTCGCCCTGGCCCATAGTGATTAAGCAACATGTTACCACGCTCATCCGTCTGCATAGACAATGGCCCTAAATGCACTTCTTCTACACCAGCCTCTCCCACAACAACCGCCATATCTGGCCAGTCCAAATACATGCGCAAAGTTTGCATCGCCATACTGGGGTACACAAAGCCATCCATTTCAGCCATCAACGGAATACGGCGCACCGTGCCGTCAGAATCAGGGAAGAAATTAAAAAATCCAATTGCATCAGCCGCTTGCGTAATACGCGGCAAATTCCCTTCAATACCTGCAATATGCGGCATGCCCAACATCGCTTCTTTGGTAAACCTTGATGTCATCGCCAATGACTGCATCAATTCAACCTCGGCAGGCATTTGTTTTAAGACCAACTCGGGCACATCTGCACCCTGCGGATAGAAAAAGTAACCTGGCACCAACTTATCTTTATATTTCTTAATCACAGTTTCAAGTTCAGCATCCACATCACCCCACTGGCGATGCTGCTTTAACCATGCCAAATGATTCAATGTATAGGGATCTTCGGCTACAGCCGTACGTAAAACACGTATAGCTTCATCCATCTTATTTGCCTGCTCTTCAGAGAACACAATATCAAAGCCTAAGGCTTTTGCACCATATTTACCTACGGCTTTATCAACGACTTGTGCAATAATATCACGCGACCACGGCCAGCGACCCACTTCGGCAAGCGAATTGTCATCCACTGCAATGATGGCAACCCTAGGGTCTGCAGGAATAGGTCCTCTAGCCTGAAAACGAAAATCCAAAGATTTCATTTCAAATTGTTCTAAGGCATTGGGTTTAATAATGATAAGAGAGAAGGCAACACATGACATCAATACAACTAGCGGCATACCCAGCCACTTCGCATATTGCTCAATAAATTTCGTAATGGACTGAAGCAAGAAGCCCTCCTAGCAGCATGAAATCGTGCTATTGCAGAGCTTAACGTAGCTGCTCATTCCCTTTTCTTCAAGTTTTCGCTGTAAAAACAGCTTATTACGCACTTAAAAGGGTATATATCAACGTCCGCTCATCTGACGCAATCTTGCTTTTATTTTGCTCAACGCCGCAATTAAAGCATCTACTGTTGTTTCATCATGCTCCAAACCAAAACTCACTCGCAGACTACTTCTTGCCTGCTGTTCGGGCAAACCCATGGCTAGCAATACATGTGATGGTTCACGTTTCCCTGATGAACAAGCAGAGCCTGATGCCACGGCAAAACCCATCAAGTCCATTTGCATGAGTAGTGTTTCACCCTCAAGCCCTGGCACACAAAACATACTGGTATTTGCTGTACGTAGATGCGCTTGCCCAAAAATACGAACATCGGGTAATGCCGCAAGCAGCTTGCTTTCAAATACATCACGCAAACTTTGAATCGGTGTATAATCCTGCAAGCCAAGTGCTGTTGCAAAGCCATAAACACCAACAACATTTTCAGTTCCTGAACGGCGACCTCGCTCTTGTCCGCCCCCTATCATCAAGGATTCTAGTGACACACCTCGACGCATCACCAACGCCCCCACACCACGAGGGCCACCAATTTTATGTGCTGAAAAGCTAACAAAGTCAGCATCCAATTGTTGTAGATTGATTTCAAATTTACCCAAAGCTTGTACTGCATCAACAAAAAACGAAATGCCTCGCTCACGGCAATGTTTACTCACTTCAAACACTGGCTGAATCACACCCGTTTCATTGTTCACCCACATCAAACACGCCAGCTTTGTATCATCCTGACATGCCGCCATAAAGGTTTCCGCATCAATGCGCCCATCTTTATCAGGTTTCACCAAGGTAAACGACCAATCAGGGTAACGTTTGCACCACTGCTCCACAGCTTGCAACACAGCAGGATGCTCAATGGCAGATAATACAATATGCCCAGACACTGAGCCTGCAATCATACCCTGAATCACCATATTATTAGATTCTGTACCACCAGAAGTAAAAACAACACTACCCGCATCTACCCCAAAATAGTTCGCAATCGTATCTCGTGCATCATCCAGTTTACGCCGCGCATTGCGCCCTGCCCAGTGTAGGCTGGATGGGTTGCCAAATGCTGTTTCCACAACATCCTGCATGGCGGCTGTTACTTGGGGCAACTGCGGGCATGTGGCATTATAATCAAGGTAAATGTGTTTGTTTTGAAATGTCATACCGCGCAACCTAGTGCTGCATCAAAGTTTTTTCGACTGCCTTTAATGTATCGATATAATTTTTATCATCACAAACATCTTGTATGGTTACTGTTTCAAGAAAAAAGTTGATATGATGACCCAATGCTGTCCACAGATTATGTGTGTCACAGCGACTGCCTCGATGACAACCTTCAGTCTCAGACTTGCACATCGTAGTTTGAATCGTTTCATTCACCGCATGCATAATATCTGCAATGGTAATCTCATGACTTGCTTTGGCTAAACGATAACCGCCACCAGGACCGCGCACCGAATCAACCAAACCATTTTCCCTAAGCTTACGAAACAACTGCTCCAAATACGACAACGAAATATATTGGCGTTCAGAAATAGATGATAATGTAATCGGACCTTCGTCTTGATGCCCTGCCAAATCTACCATAGCAGATACTGCGTACCGTCCTTTACTCGTTAATTGCATGATTTACAGACCTCCATGATATATTTTTGATGCCGAACGTTGCTATACCCGAGCAATATGGTCAAGTATAGACTGCACCACCTTTTGACCTTAGCACTCTTAACGGCAACACTTAGCCCATGCGACCTGCAATCATCACTATCAACCTTCAACACTTGGCTTGGAATTACCACCTGCTACAAAAGCAAGCAGGAGAAGCTGATATTATGGCTGTGGTGAAAGCCAATGCTTATGGTCATGGGCTACTTACGGTTGCCAACACCTTACATCAACAAGGATGTCGAAGTTTTGCTGTCACAGATGCTTATGAAGGTGAAACGTTACGCAAGAAAATACCATACGATAGTGATATTGTATTATTTTCAGGTGTTTTTGATGCTGAGGATGCCACTTTATGTCAAAAATATGCACTTACCCCTGTCATCGCACGACCTGAACAACTCACTTTACTTAAATCTGCTGGATTTACAGGCAAACTATGGCTTAAAGTGGATACAGGCATGTCCCGCATTGGTGCCACATCGCCACAAAGCCTCATCAAACATATGCCATCTTCTATGCAGTTGGCAGGTATTATGTCTCACCTTGCTTGCGCTGATGAACCTAAGCACAAGCTTAATCAACAACAAATCGACCAGTTCAAAACCATTCAACAAATCACACAAGCCCCTGCATACAGTTTATTCAATAGTGCTGGTCTGATTGCTTTTTCACAACACATTAAAACGGATATTGCTCGACCTGGATTAGCACTTTATGGCGTTGAACCCATTGCTTCCCAACCCTTAGGGCTTAAACCCGTGATGCAACTTAGCAGCCAAGTTATGCAAATAAGAAACATTAAAAAAGGGGAAAGCGTATCTTATGGCGCGACATGGTTAGCCCCACAAGATATGCATATTGCCATTGTTGCATTAGGTTATGCTGATGGTTTACCAAGGTTGTTATCCAACCAAGGGCAAGCTTGGGTGAAAGGACAATTATTGCCTATTGTTGGTCGTGTTTGCATGGACTATTGTATGCTTGCAATCACCCAACATGATGTACAAGTGGGTGATGAAGTGGTTTTCTTTGGTTACCGCGATAACCAACCCTCAGCCAACCATGTCGCCACACAATGCCAAACCATCAGTTATGAACTGTTCACACAAATTCCTTCGCGCGTACCGCGAACCTATGTTAAGGAGTAAACCATGAGCCAAGATAATATTGAATCCACTTTAGAAGAAACGCGTATATTTCATCCACCAGCATCCGATAGTGCTTTTGCTTCATTGGCAGACAGACAAGCTTTATGTGACAAATTTGAGACTGATTTTGAAGGCACTTGGGCTGACTTGGCAAATACAGAACTCACTTGGCAAAAGCCATTCTCCACCGTTTTAAACAGTGACAAACCACCATTTTATCAATGGTTTGAAGATGGCAATATTAACGTATCTGAAAACTGTATTGATAGGCATGTGGCTAATGGGCTTGGTGAACGTACAGCAATTATTTGGGAAGGTGAGCCTGGTGATGTGCGCCATATTTCATACGCCGAACTATTGCGTGAAGTCAGCAAAGCAGCCAATGGTTTAAAAGAGCTGGGTATCAACAAAGGTGACCGCGTAGTGATTTATATGCCTATGATTCCTGAAGCTGCATTTGCCATGTTGGCATGCGCACGGATTGGTGCAACGCACTCTGTGGTCTTTGGTGG
>JALSZC010000052.1 GCA_027059605.1 Ghiorsea sp.
GTTAAAAAGATAACCAGTTCAGTGCGTTGTTTGTGTTTATAACTGCTAGTAAACAAGGCTCCAAGTCCTGGAATGTCACCCAATAATGGTACCTTACGCTCGTTTTCACTGGTTTCATCTTGAATCAGACCACCAATAACAACTGTTTCGCCATTGCGAACACGCACTAACGTAGAAGCTTGTTTTATATCCAAGATGGGGGCAGTAGAACCCAGTGGTGAAGTGGCTGTGCCAACAAGGCGAGTGATGATGGGTGAAGCATCCAACATAATCCAACCATCACCAGAAATTTGTGTGGTTACAGCTAGGACTAAACCTATGGTAACGACACGCACATCTTCTGTTACAGTTGCAGCGGATCCGCCTGTGCCAGGTGTTGTGGTTTGACTAAAAAAGGGTTGATCAGTGCCCACTTTAATCATGGCTGATTGGTTGTTAAGAATAAGCAATCGTGGTTGTGATAACATACGAACACTGCCTTGTTCACTTAAAGCATTTATCACAGTTGATACTTGATTGGTTGCGTTGTTGTTTTGTCCATCCAGTGTTGCCGTAATCACGGGCAATGTTCCTGTGGCAGCCGTAGTCAGAGCAGTTTGCACACTGGCATTGAGGTTGAGTAGCGAAGATGAAGCAATGCGTGTCCAGTCAACACCTAGGTTTTTATCATCACCCAAAGAGACTTCAACAATGCGGGCTTCAATTTCAACTTGGCGGTGTAAAGCACCTTGCACATTTTGAATGAAACGTTCAACTTCTTGTATATGTTTATGGTGGTCGGTGACTTGAATGGTGCCTGAAAGGCGATTGACAACCACACGACCTTTTTTCGATAGTAATGATTTTAACTGTGTTTCAATTTCAGCCCAAAACTTGACCTGATCCTGATTAGAAACTGAAATAAGCCCAACTTCGCCACTTGAACCTGAAGATGTGACTTGTGCTTGGCTGGTTGAAGCACCACCTCGTGCCATACGAATATAGTTCACTTGGAATGTTTTGGTATGTATATCTTTGACATATACAATGCCATGCCGTTGCTCCCAGTATAAATTGACGGAGTCTAAAATGACATTCATGGCTTGGTTAAAGGTTAAACCCTTGAAGTTGACGTTGACCATACCTTTCAGATTGGGCTGTGTAATAATACTTAAATGATTGGCGCGTGAGAACATCGCCAAGGCTTGTTTTAAGGGTACATTACTGGCTTGAAAACTATAGCGTTTTTCAGGGTTCTTAGGTTTTATTTTGGCTGTACTCGTAGCTATTTGTCTTAAAGTAGTTTGAGCTTGTATAGGTGGAATATGTGCGGATTGATATTGTAGTGCCTTGTTATTATGAGGTTGACTCATTGCTTGTGGCTGCTGTGCTGGTGGTGTGCTGGCACAGGCATTAAGCATAAATAATATGGCGAAGGATAGAGAAATATATGATAAATAAGGCATGCTTATCTCCTTGAATCTTTAGGTAAAAATAAGGTTTTATGTGTGTTCTTATGCTGGAGCTGAACACGGTTTTGTTGAATACTGATAACGGTGAAACCATCAATGGTGTCGTGTAAACCCACCAGTTGACCACTAATCAATGCCAACGAGTTGTGCGAGTCGGATAAAATGGCAGATAAATGCAGGTGTTTTTTGACTTGTTTACTTGCCTTGTGTGAGGTTCTGTTGGTCTTTCTTTGAGTTGAGGTTTGTGTTTGTTGGTTTGCAAAAGGACTTCTATCGTTATTACGCATTTGCCAAACCAGCGTGTTGTTTTGGGTGCTTTTTACGGGGGTGATGGTGTATAAAGTTGGGTCATCCACAGGTTCTGTAAATACGGGCTTACTTTGTAATGGTGCAATAACATTGTTATACACAATGCCAGCAGCTAGTAATGCCATGAAAGCTACAGCGATAGGACTACGTAGGAACTTTCTCATGGGTTAGGCTCAACTGGTATTTCATCAAGAGCTACCAGCATGTTTAGCTGCAGCTCTATAAGATTCATGTGTTGATTGCTGGTGCTAATATGAATGGAGAGTAAAGAAAATTTCTTTTCTTCCATGACCATATAATGAATTTGCTGCATCACATGGTTCCAGATTTGCGAAGCTTTTATTGTGGGGTCAGGAATTAGTTGTATTTGTACGAGTACATCAGCCAAATCATCAGAATATAATAGGTGAGAAGGGGTAGGTTTTTCTAATTGGTAGGTGAGTGTTAAATGGTGTGTATATGCAGCCTCAGTAACACTTTCTAGTAGTTCTGAGATGCCTGCATAATTATTTACAATGTGTTGCTCACTGATATCAAGTAAAACTTCTTCTAAGGTTTGATTTTGCATGTCAAAAGATGCATCACTATTGAGAATTGATTGTTCTAATAGTTGTAGTGCCGTTGTAGTTGCATCTGCTTCTAAGCTGGCGATCTTATCTTCTAATGCTTGGATTTTTTTATGAAAAACTTCAGGGGTAAGCTGATTGTTTTGTTTGTTCATAATGTAAGGTGTACGAACAGCATAAATCCACCACAACATGCTTAAAGTGAGAGAAAAGACAATAAAGGCTGCTGTTCTAGTTTTCCAACTACGGCGAATTTCATACATGAAAAATTGTTTAAATTTGTCCAAACGTACACTTAATGGTGGTTTGGGTGGAGCAGCATACTGTGCAGTTTTTGTGTTGGTATTCATTGCATTGTACCATGAATTTCAAAGGCGGTTTCTTGGGTGTTATGCCCTCCTTTTTGAATATGATAAAACCATGTGTCTTGCCAGCTTTGGGTAACTTCTACTGTAAGCGGCAATGTTTTTAAGTTGTTTTCCAGTGTGTTGAGCTGTTGTGGGGCAAGGCTTGCTTTGCCCAAGGCTTTACCTTGAAGTGTAAAATACCACTGTTTATTCTCATAATGAATCAAGCTATCAGTTAATACTAGTGACTCAGGTAATAAGGCAGGAAGTTCGGCAAGAAACCAGCCAGCAATGGGATAAACTTGGGAGTTTTGTAACTCTTGAATACGTTTATCGAGGTTTTCTAGGGCTGTTACTTTTTGGGATAATCTGTTTTGAGTCATGATCAACCCTTTTAACCCAGAACGCTGTTGTTTTGCTTGTATTTCAGCATGGTGTGTTTCAAATTCAATATTGATAGTCAGCCCTACTGCAATAAGAAAAGCAATTGCAATTGCAATGGTTAATATACGTTTGATACGCATACCAATACGCTCAAATTGAAATTGAATAGGTAGCATATTACCTTCAACTGCTGGTGAAAGAAGTGCTGCTTCATGCGCCCAAAAATAAGGATTGTCGGACTGTGTATTTTCTACAGGTAATGAAAAGTGCTGTTGTAGTGTTTCAGGAATAGCTGAGGGGGTGTTGCCAACCAAGGCAATTTTATCAATATCAATATCAAACTGTTGGTTGGCATAAAGCATAGATCGATTTATTTCACTGATAAGCCTATCTACACTGTCATGTTCTATACTATGGCTTAAATCGCGTAGGAACAATACTTTTCCATCACCACGTGTAACCATGATTTCAGTAATGGTTTCAAACATGGCGACCATGAGAATCATTTCCTGATTATCTGTATTAAACCGAAAAGCTTCTAGGCTCATGATTTCACTTAATGGAATAAGTTTGGTGATAGAAATACGGTGATGTTGGCAAATAGCAATAAGCTCATCAACAAATGTTTTATTGATGATGTGCAGAATAACACCATCACTATTTTTCTTGCTTAGGCTACGCTTAAAACTATGCAAAATAGGTTCGTTAGATATTTTTTCCTGCTCTGCTCGATTGGCAATATATAAGAGTAAATCCCTATGAGAAAGGGGTGGTGTTTGGATAAAGTGATGCGAGAGCTCTGAGCCTTCATATACAATGGATACATCTGCACCTTCTGCGCCAAGTTCAGGTATAGCTAAGGCTAGGGCAATATCCAACTGTGAAAGTGTATGCACCGATGCTTGATAATATGTTTGGTTATGCCCTTCGTTAAGCAGAGTTGCTTTAAGTTCGCCTTGAATCCAGCTAATGCCTAATTGTTTTGGGTGATGCAGATTCATGGTCGCCCCCAGAACCATGTCACACCATCTGTACCGTATAAAAAGCTATCTTGGTCTTGGATAAACAATGTGTATTGTACTGTGCCTGTTGGGTATGGGTCTTGATGTAGGGTTAACTGTGTGCGATTGATAACATAGATTGTTAGTTGCCCATTGATGCCATTGCTTGAAACAGGTAGTGGCTTGATAGGTTGAGCATTTAATTGGTAAGAAGGGATACGCGTACTGCTATTGAGTAATAATACAGGGTGAAACAAATGCCCCAAATAAATGCGATGAATTTTTAGAGTATCACTCTCTAGCACATTGGCAGAAGATGTTTGATTCCAAATAGCATCGAATGCTGCACTTGAGGTAGGTGCTGGTAACGCATCTCCTTTTAGGTTTGAGACGATGATGATTCGAGGGTTTACAGGCGGAGTGAGTAAACCTGTTGTTTGCTGATAACCTGTAAAAACCATATCTGCATTAGTGAAAAATTTGGGGTCCACATAAAAGCCACGTTTAAAACCATATTTA
>JALSZC010000053.1 GCA_027059605.1 Ghiorsea sp.
TGTAGGTGGTAATCATGGGTAATAAAACAAGCATGACCAAAAAGATATTGCGTGGTATGTTGCTAGGGCTTGTTCTTGGCAGCCTTATGAATAATTTTGCTCATGATGTGTCATGGGTTCAAGATTATCTTGTGATGGGTTTGTTTCATGTTTTGGGCAGTATGTTTATTAGTATGCTTAAAATGTTGGTCGTGCCATTGGTCACTTTCTCCCTGATTTGCGGCGTGGTTGGTATTGGTGATATTGGTAAATTGGGGCGCGTGGGCGGCAAAGCGTTTGCTTATTATATGCTCACTACAGCACTTGCGATTACCTTGGCGATTGCTTTGGCATCCTTTTTTGCACCGGGTGCAGGTTTTGAACTAGCAGGAGCTGCCAGCTCATCATTCACAGCCCCAGAAGCGCCTCCATTTACCCAAGTGTTGATTGATTTGATTCCAACCAATCCCGTAGCGGCTTACGCTGAAGGCAATATGCTGCAAATTATCTTTTTCACCATTTTATTTGCCTCATGTATGTTGGTGATTGGCAAAAAAGCACAACCGCTTATGGATTTAGCAGACATCATGAATGATGTGATGATGCAGGTGGTTAATGTGGTGATGTGGCTTGCGCCCATTGGCGTATTTGCTTTGATGGCAAAAACCTTTGCTCAACAAGGCATTGATTTGATTATTCCGATGTTGGGTTATTTTGGCACGCTGGTATTGGCATTGTTGCTGCATGTTTCAGTCACCATGGTGCTGCTCTTAAAGCTGTTCGGCAAGGTGAATCCTATCACTTTCATGAAGAAAATGACTGCGGCTCAAATCTTTGCCTTTAGCACATCAAGCTCCAATGCCACTATCCCTGTCACCCTGCAAACCGTTGAAAAGCGTTTGGGCGTGGATGAATCTATTGCTTCGTTTACTGTGCCTTTTGGGGCAACGATTAACATGGATGGCACAGCTATTATGCAAGGTGTAGCCACAGTATTTATCGCCAATGTATATGGCATTGATTTGGGGATCATGGGGTATTTAACGGTTATTGGCATGTCTGTTTTAGCATCCATTGGTACAGCAGGTGTGCCTGGTGTAGGTTTGATTATGCTTGCCATGGTGTTTAATCAGGTGGGACTTCCAGTCGAAGGTATTGCGCTCATCATTGGCGTGGATAGATTGCTGGATATGATTCGCACGGCTGTGAATGTCACAGGTGATGCCGCCGTGAGCACTATCATTGCTCGCAGCGAAAAAGGTTTGGATATGTATGTGTTTAACAACCCTAAAGCAGGGGTTATTGAAGAAGTAAACCTTCCACATGCAGCAACAAAAGAAAAAGAGGTGTATTAAGATGCCAGTTTATCGTTCTAGAACCACAACAGCAGGTCGCAATATGGCAGGTGCGCGCGCGCTTTGGCGTGCCACAGGCATGAAAGATGGCGATTTTGAAAAGCCTATCATTGCAGTGGTTAACTCCTTCACTCAATTTGTACCGGGGCATGTGCATCTTAAAGATTTAGGGCAAATGGTTGCTCGTGAAATTGAAGCCGCAGGTGGCGTTGCCAAAGAATTCAATACCATTGCCGTCGATGATGGCATTGCCATGGGTCATGGTGGCATGCTGTATTCATTGCCAAGCCGTGAAATTATTGCTGATTCTGTGGAATATATGGTCAATGCTCATTGCGCGGATGCCATGGTGTGTATTTCCAACTGCGATAAAATCACGCCGGGTATGCTCATGGCTGCTTTGCGTTTAAACATCCCTGTGGTTTTTGTATCGGGTGGTCCTATGGAAGCTGGTAAAGTCACCATCAACAACCGTGAAAAACATTTGGATTTGGTGGATGCCATGGTGATGGCGGCTGATGATGCAGAATCCGATGAAGATGTAGCAGCCGTTGAGCGTTCTGCCTGCCCCACTTGCGGCTCATGCTCTGGTATGTTTACTGCAAACTCCATGAACTGCCTCGCCGAAGCTTTGGGGCTTGCATTGCCAGGTAATGGTTCATTGCTTGCCACGCATGCAGACAGAAAAGAACTGTTTCTGCAAGCAGGACGCACCATTGTGGACATCACCAAGCGTTATTATGAGCAGGATGATGAATCTGTGCTCCCCCGCTCTATCGCCACCTTTGAAGCCTTTGAAAATGCCATGGCATTGGATATCGCTATGGGCGGAAGCACCAATACTGTCTTGCATTTATTGGCTTGCGCTCAAGAAGCAGGTGTGGATTTCACCATGAGCGATATTGACCGCATGAGCCGAAAAGTACCCAACTTATGCAAGGTTGCCCCTGCCGTACAACATTATCATATGGAAGATGTGCATAGAGCTGGCGGCGTGATTTCAATTCTTGCCGAATTAGACCGAGGCGGCTTGATTCATCGCAATATCCCCACCATCCACAGCAAAACTTTGGGTGATGGCTTGGATGCCAACGACATTATCAATGAAGCCAACACAGCCGCGCGTGAAATGTATCGTGCTGCTCCTGGTGGTATTCCAACTCAAGTGGCCTTTTCGCAATCCGAGCGTTGGAAATCTTTGGATACAGACCGTGAGAATGGCTGCATTCGCAGCGTAGAACATGCTTATTCTACAGAAGGCGGGCTTGCCGTGTTGTTTGGTAATATTGCTGAGCGCGGCTGCATTGTAAAAACCGCAGGTGTGGATGAATCCATTTGGAAATTTGAAGGTACAGCGCGTGTGTTTGTATCCCAAGATGATGCCGTGTCTGCCATCTTAAATGATAAAATCAAAGCGGGTGACATCGTAATTATCACCTATGAAGGTCCTAAAGGTGGCCCTGGCATGCAGGAAATGCTTTATCCCACCTCCTACCTCAAATCCAAAGGCATGGGCAAGGTTTGCGCCCTATTAACCGATGGTCGCTTCTCAGGCGGCACATCAGGTCTATCCATTGGTCATGCAAGCCCTGAAGCTGCCGAAGGCGGTGCGATTGGTTTGATTGAAGATGGCGATACCATCCATATTGATATTCCCAACCGCAGCATCAACCTTGATATTTCAGATGATGATTTGGCAAGCCGCAGAGCAGCTATGGAAGCTAAGGGTAAAGATGCTTGGAAGCCTGTGGGTCGCAAGCGTGAAGTCTCAAAAGCGCTCAAAGCCTATGCCGCCCTCACCACTTCGGCAGATAAAGGTGCTGTTCGTGATTTGGGGCAATTAAAATAAGATTGCGTTTACAAGTATACACGGCAACTTCGATGATGCTATTGTTGACTTGTTAAAGCCTTATTATTAAAGTGTACGGAATTACAGTACACGATAACGGATGGTAGTCATGAATAGTATCAGCGTAAATAAGTTTAGAGAGAACTTGAAAAGCTTTGTAGAAGAAGTGGTTCAAAATCATTTTCCACTCAAAGTCACGCGCAGAAATGGTGATGATTTTGTTGTATTGAGTGCAGATGATTGGGAGCGCGAGCAAGAAACATTATATGTTTTACAGAATAATAGCTTAATGAAACAAATCGCAGCTTCAGCAGCTACACATGCAAACCATAAGGGTTATCAACCGACAGATAGAGAGTTAGATGAGATCACTAGTCTTTGAAGGTGATACTTGGGCTGTATATGAAACGCTTCGCTTAAAAGATAAAAAACTACACCAAGCACTTTGCAAGGTATTAAAGGAAATGCTTAGAGGCGACCCAAGCACAGGCATAGGGAAACCAGAACCCTTAAAACATAATTTATCGGGTTTATGGTCTAGGCGCATCAGCCAGAAAGACCGCGTTATTTATAAATATGACCAAGACTATATCTATATTTTTGCTATTGGTGGTCATTATGGTTAACTGCTTATCATCAATATACCAACTAACACTATGAAAATAGTGGCTGTTAAGCCTAAAAAAGAACTTCCTTATTGACTAAAGCGTGTTGTCAATCATACTATTTATCGTGATATAAAGAGGTCTATGATGAATACTGTTACAGCCAATGAATTAAAAACACGTGGTATCACATCTTTGGAAGAAGGGTTAAGTGAGCAGCCAGAGCTTATGATAACGGTGCGTGGAAAAGAAAAGTATGTGGTGTTAAAGCTTGAACAATACTACTATTTGCGTGAAATGGAGCTTGAAGCGGCATTGCTTGAATGCAAGCAGGATCTGGCGAATGGCAAAGTCATCCAAGAAAGTGCAGAAGCGCATGTGCAGCGTGTATTTAAACAATGAGCTACCAGCTCATCTTTACAGAAACCTACCTCAAACACGCCAAAAAGTTTGCCAAGAAACATCCTGAACTCAAACAACAATACCTCAAAACATTACAAATATTAGAGCTTAACCCCTATCACCCATCACTACGATTGCATAAGCTAAGTGGTCGTTTAGAGGGCGTTTATTCTATATCTATCAATCTAAGCTATCGCATCACCATTGAATTTTTGATTGAAGACAAACAAATCATTCCTATCAATATTGGTACACATCAAACGGTTTATCGGTAAACTTGGCAAAAATATAAAGGATATTCTATATGTTGAGCAAACTGAAAGCATTATTTACAGAAGAAAAGAAGCCAGAAAGCAAAGAACATGATATTTCATTGGCTGTAACAGCCATGATGATAGAAATTATGCGTATTGACGGCAAACTCGATAGTGCTGAGCGCAAAATTATCTTTGATGCTATTGAAAAACGCTTTGATTTATCACATGAAGCTGTGGAAACATTGATTGCTGAAGCCAGTGAGGCGCAATCTAAGTCAACCGACTTGCACCAGTTTACCTCATTAATTAATCAACAGTTTAGCACTGAAGAACGCATTGATATTCTCAAAGAGCTTTGGCAAGTTGCAATGGCTGATGGGCATATTGATCCTTATGAAGAGCAACTTATCCGCCGTGTTGCAGGGTTAATTGGCGTGTATCATGGCGAGTTTATCCAAGCGAAAATTGATGCAAGAGAAAGTATAGCACATTAATAAAACTCCTCAGCAGGTTTGCACCTAAACCCTATTTAACCCTTGACAAAACAAGGGTTTTTAACCATAATATCTTTAATGTTTATTTCGTCTTAAATAACTGCTTAAAACGAGTTGCTTATGTTAGAGCCTGTCGAACTCAAAGATTTTTTTATTGTCTTCTTTTCTGGAGCGATGGTGATTATGGCAGGGGCACTATACGCCCTACTCTTTGCTTGGTCTCGACTGCAATCTAAGCCATGGATGATGGGGCTAGCTTATCTCTCTTACGCTGTTCTATTCGTATCTGTTATGGTGCTAGGAAATGCAGCTCACCTGTATGGTTTTTGGTGGTGGTTGGTTATTGCCATGTTGCTTGGTTACTTGCTGGCTCCGCACGGTATTTGGAAACTCTGTGTTGCCACACATATGGTCAATGATAAACCAAACACAACAACAAGCAGCGCAGATAAACAATGCTCCGACACCCCTTAAAGTACCCTTTGTTTTACGTTTTACGACAAAAGCAGTAAAAAAGGAGGCAGTATGAGTGACAATATTCCATGGTGGTCCAGTGAAACTTTCTGGAAGAAGACCGCGATTTGGGTGACGGGGTTGATGTTCGTTGTCCTAATTTTTTTAACCTTAGATACCTTACCCAAAATATCCGTAGGTAGTGAGCGCGTTCCTGCTTATTCAGTTATCAACAAACATATTGATTACGTGTTTAATGATGAACGCAATATTCAGGAGCCAGTTATTGGTGAAGATGCTCCGTTATTTGGCAAGATGCTTAGTGAAGAGGAAGCCGAAGCCTTGGTGACCCACGGTAAGAAGATTACCCAAGGGCGCAACTGTATGGGCTGCCATACGCTTTTAGGTAATGGCTCATACTTTGCACCAGACCTCACCAAAGCTTGGCTTGACCCTGCTTGGAGCTCAGAAGAAGAACGTGAACAATACATGATTGAATTTCTGATGGATCCCCAGGAAAATGCGCGGTCTTTTGGCTCAGGGCGAACCATGCCTAACCTCCACATTACTGAGGAAGAAGCCAAAGCCATTATTGCATTCCTTAAGTGGATGTCTGCCATTGATACCAATGGTTTCCCATATAATTTCACTGTTATCGACAAGGAGGGCTAAACCAATGAGTACTGTTCAATTAAATGGTGGTCAACAACTGGCCATGAAGTATTATACAGTCGCGATTGCTCTTTTTGTTGCGCAAATCTTATTTGGTTTGTTATCGGGCATGCAATACTTGATTCCTGATTTCTTACAAGGTGTACTTGATTTTAATGTAACCCGAACAGTGCATATCAATGCCATGGTGATTTGGCTACTTTATGGTTTTATTGGTTCGGTTTACTGGCTGCTTGAAGAAGAAAGCCAAACTGAAATTGTAGGTTTAAAGCTGGGCAACCTGGCTTTTTGGCTGTTTACAGTTGCTGTGGCTATCGTTGTGGTTGTCTTCCTCTTTATTCAAATGGGCCCAGGTGATGATTTCACTCGCTGGTTTGTTAACGAAGGTAGGGAATACATTGAAGCACCACGCTGGGCTGACATTGGTATTGTGGTTTGTGTGCTGATTTTCTTCTATAACGTAGCAGCAACCTTCATCAAAGGTAAGTGGAGCGGTATTTCAGGTGTGTTAACGTTTGATTTGGTTGCGCTTGCAGGTCTTTATTTAGCTGGCATGTTCTACACCACCAATATCTCCGTTGATCAATACTGGTGGTGGTGGGTTATCCATTTATGGGTAGAAGCTACTTGGGAAGTCTTGGTGGGCTGTTTAATGGCTTGGGGCTTGATGAAAACACTGGGTGTAAGTCGCAAGATTGTAACCACATGGTTATACATTGAAGTAGCATTGATGTTTGGCTCGGGTATTTTGGGTTTGGGTCATCACTACTTCTGGATTGGTACACCCGAATACTGGTTGACCATCGGTGGTTTCTTCTCTGCCTTAGAGCCTATCCCATTGGTCGCCATGGTAGTTCATGCGGTTTACGACTCTGGTGTCAAACATATGAAAGCAAACAACAACCCAGCACTCGCTTGGTTGATTGCGCATGCCTTTGGTAACTTCTTTGGTGCTGGTGTGTGGGGCTTTATGCACACGCTACCCCAAATTAACCTCTACACCCACGGTACACAATGGTCAGCTTCTCATGGGCATTTAGCCTTCTTTGGTGCTTATGCGACCATCGTCATTGCCATGATTTACATCGCGCTTCGTGAGGTTCGTGGTCAACAAAGTTTTGGGGCTGATTTACCTGATGGTGGTTGGAAATGGAAATGGGCACTAGGTCTGCTCAATCTTGGTGTGGTTGGTATGACTGTGGCACTGCTCATTTCGGGTTACGAGCAATCCTTTATTGAACGCGCTGTGGGTGGTTCAACATGGTTGGGATATTTCACAGCCCAAATTCACCCTTGGTTTGTTCAAGGTATGTGGTGGCGCATGTTCTTCGGCTTTGTCACCTCAGCAGGTATTATTCTGTTGGTTTGGGATTTACTCACTATTGGCAAGTCCAGAAAATCTGGTGTTGAGGCTGCGCCTAACACACAAACAGCTTCAACTTAAAAGATGGTGCAGCAAAAAGAAAGAGCCTCTGGTTTCAGGGGCTCTTTTTTTGTTTGCTCGCTATGATATGAAAGCCAAGATAAAAAACCTATAAAGAAGCTAAAGCCGCATTAAAGATAGCACTTGGACGCATGGCTGCATGCAGTTTGGCTTCATCAGGTTGATAATAGCCGCCCATATCCACAGGACTGCCTTGTGCAGCGTTTAATTCTTGTACGATAGCAAGTTCCTGCTCGGTCAAAGCTTGCGCCAGTGGTGTAAACTTCGCTTTCAAAGCGGCATCTGCATCTTGCGCAGCCAAAGCTTGCGCCCAATACATGGTCAAATAAAAGTGGCTACCGCGATTGTCCAATTCGCCTACTTTACGCGATGGTGATTTATTTTCTTTGAGGAACTCAGCATTCGCGTCATTCAAAGCTTCTGCCAACACTTTTGCTTGCTGATTACCTGTTTTCGCTGCTAAATCTTCAAGCGATACCGCCAAAGCCAAGAACTCACCCAAAGAATCCCACCTTAAATGCCCTTCTGCTGTGAACTGTTGCACATGTTTGGGTGCAGAACCACCAGCGCCAGTCTCAAACAAACCACCACCAGCCAACAATGGCACGATAGACAGCATTTTTGCGCTTGTACCCAACTCTAAAATCGGGAATAAATCAGTTAAATAATCGCGTAACACATTACCCGTCACTGAAATGGTATCCTTGCCCTCTTTCACCCTTGCAAGGCTGATACGAATGGCTTCTTCAGGCGATTGAATTTGAATATCCAAATCAGAAATATCAAAATCATTCAAATAGGTTTTCACTTTCTTTATCAAGTTTGCATCGTGCGCGCGATTGGGGTCTAGCCAAAAAATTGCGGGGTTACCCGTAGCTTTTGCGCGATTTACCGCTAATTTCACCCAATCTTTAATAGCAATATCCTTGGTTTGACAGGCTCGCCAAATATCGCCCGCTTCCACATCATGCTTCATCAACACATTGCCTGCTGCATCACGCACTTCCACGCTTCCATCTGCTGGCATCTCAAATGTTTTATCATGTGAGCCGTATTCTTCTGCCTTTTGCGCCATCAAACCCACATTAGACACCGAGCCCATAGTTTTCGGGTCAAAAGCACCATGCTGCTTACAAAAAGCAATGGTTTCCTGATAAATTCCCGCATAACAACGGTCTGGAATCATGGCTTTCATATCATGCAGCTCGCCATCCTTGCCCCACATCTTACCCGATGAGCGAATCGCCGCAGGCATGGATGCATCAATAATCACATCACTTGGCACGTGTAAATTGGTAATCCCCTTGTCTGAATCCACCATGGCAAGTTCAGGGTTGCGCTCATACACCGCTACAATATCCGCTTCAATGGCACTTCTTTCTGTTTCAGGAAGGCTGGCTATCTTGGCATACACATCACCCAAACCATTGTTGGTATCCACACCAAGCTTATCAAATACATCTGCATATTTTTCAAATACATCTTTAAAATATACCGTCACAGCATGCCCAAACATGATGGGGTCGCTCACTTTCATCATGGTTGCCTTCAAATGTAACGACAACAACACACCCTTCTCTTTAGCATCCTCAATTTGCGCTGCATAAAAGTCTCGCAAAGCTACCTTGCTCATCACAGCCGCATCAATCACTTCGCCCGATTGCACATTTAAACCATCTTTAAGCACAGTTTCACTGCCATCTTTAGCCGTAAAAACAATGCTTAATGTATCCGCTTTATCCATGATAACCGATTGTTCAGAGCCATAAAAATCACCATCTTCCATATGCGATACATGCGATTTGGAATCAGCAGACCATTCACCCATGCGGTGTGGATTGTCTTTGGCATATTGTTTCACCGCAGCCGCCACACGGCGGTCAGAGTTGCCCTCCCTGAGCACAGGGTTTACCGCAGAGCCAAGTACTTTAGCATAACGAGCCTTGATGGCTTGCTCTGCATCGGTGTTTGCTTCTTCAGGATAGTCGGGTACGGCATAACCATGTGATTGCAACTCCTTGATGGCTGCTTGCAGCTGTGGCACAGATGCACTGATATTTGGCAGTTTAATGATATTGGCTTCTGGCATTTTCGCCAACGCGCCAAGCTCTGCCAAGGCATCGGCTTGCTGTTGCTCTTCTTCCAAATAATCAGGAAAGTGCGCTAAAATACGCCCCGCAAGCGATATATCCTTGCTCTGCACATCCACATCCGCCGCGGCACAAAACTTCTGCACAATCGGCAGCAATGAATACGTTGCCAGCATGGGCGCTTCATCGGTTTTGGTATAAATAATGGTATGTTTTGTGCTCATGAATATATCCTTATGTAAAAAGAGTGGCGGGACTTTACCAGCACCACCTTTTTTTTCTACGCTGACATCAAAGTTATTTCCTAATTGTTATGTGATGATAATAAAGCTGTCATTTCGACCGTAGTGGAGAAATCTTAGACCTCTCAACTGCGTTCGAGGTGACAAAACCTTTACATCCAAGTTTTACCCCACAATATCCAACCATGTTTGAGCAAGCCCTACTCTTCGCTATCGCCTTGATTGCCAATACATTCTCGTCTTTGGCGGGTGGTGGCGCAGGCTTGATTCAGTTGCCTGCCCTATTGCTTTTGGGGTTGCCGTTTAGCATTGCTTTGGCGACCCATAAAATCGCTTCAGTCGCTTTGGGGTTAGGTGCGGTGACCCGATACCTCAAAGAAGATATATTGCAGCGTAAAATCGCATTGCTGATGTTTGTTTCTGGTTTACCTGGTGTGGTGATTGGCGGCTTTATCATTATACAAATCCCTGATGAGTTGGCGCGCACGGCTTTGGGTGTGCTAACCATGGCGCTGGGCATCTATTCGGTGTTCAACCCTAAATTGGGCACAGAAAACACACCACAACGCTTGGATAAACGCGGCTTGATGTTGGGCGGGTTTGTTTTATTCCTCATTGGCATACTCAATGGCTCGCTGACTTCAGGCACAGGTTTGTTTGTCACCCTATTCCTTATTCGTTGGTTTGGTTTGGATTATAAACATGCCGTGGCATATACCTTGGTCATGGTGGGTGTGTTTTGGAATGCAACAGGTGCGGTTACCGTGGGTTTATTGTCTGATATTCAATGGGATTGGCTCATTGCCCTGCTCTTGGGCTCATTTATCGGCGGTTATATCGGCAGCCACCTTGCCATACTCAAAGGCAATACTCTGATTAAGCGAAGCTACGAAATCATTACCATTATCATTGGTCTGCAACTATTGTTCGGCTAAATGAACTGTCATGCCGACCATGCTGTCATGTCGAGCGAAGTCGAGACATCTCAAAGACTTCTCCAGTCCGCTTTCGCTCCAGTCGAAGTGACAACGCCCTATACAAGCATGACAATAAAAAAGGATACACATGAACCCAACCATTTATTTAAAAGATTATACCCAACCCAACTTCAAGGTGCAGCATGTCTCACTATGCTTTGAGCTTGCTCCAGAAGAAACGGTGGTCACATCCACAGTGCAATATCAGCGCCAGCAAGCAGGTGCGCTTGAGCTGGATGGTGAGGGCTTAAAGCTGCAAAGCATCCATTTAGACGGCAAAGCTTTATCTGAAAGCGAATACAGTCTGTTTGATAAGGGTTTAAGCATTCCTAAGGCACCCGATGCTTTCACTTTAGAGATTCAAACCATCATCAAACCACAAGCCAATACAGCTTTGGAAGGTTTATACCGCTCATCAGGCAATTATTGCACCCAATGCGAAGCCCAAGGCTTTAGACGCATCACCTACTACCAAGATAGACCCGATGTGATGGCACCATTCAGCGTGAAAATTATTGCAGATAAAGCAAGCAACCCAGTGCTGTTATCCAATGGTAATCCTGTGGCAGCAGGTGATTTGGACAATGGTTTGCACTATGCTGAATGGCATGACCCATTCGCCAAACCTTGCTATTTATTTGCCCTCGTTGCTGGTGACTTGGCAAAGGTGGAAGATACATTCACTACCCAATCAGGGCGCGACATCACTCTACGCATCTACACCGAAGAACATCATATCCATCAATGCGACTTTGCGATGGCATCGCTCAAACGCGCCATGGCTTGGGATGAGCAACGCTTTGGTCTGGAATACGACTTGGACTTATTCATGATTGTAGCCGTGGATGACTTCAATATGGGAGCCATGGAAAACAAAGGGCTAAACATCTTTAACTCTCGCCTTGTTTTTGCCAGCCCAGAAACAGCCACCGATGATGATTATATTGCCATTGAAGCGGTGATTGGGCATGAATATTTTCATAACTGGACGGGGAACCGGGTAACTTGCCGCGATTGGTTTCAGCTTAGCCTTAAAGAAGGTTTAACCGTATTCCGCGACCAAGAGTTTACCGCAGATCACCATGCAAAAGCCGTAAAACGCATTGAAGATGTGCGTTTGTTGCGTGCTCACCAGTTTGCCGAAGATGCAAGCCCCATGGCGCATCCCATACGCCCTGCTTCCTTTGTTGAAATCAATAATTTCTATACCGTGACCGTGTATGAAAAAGGTGCAGAAGTGGTGCGCTTGTATCACACCTTGCTTGGTGAAGCAGGATTTCGTAAAGGTATGGACTTGTATTTTGAGCGTCATGACGGGCAAGCCGTGACCACGGAAGACTTTTTAAGTGCCATGGCTGATGCCAACAACCAAGACCTAAGCCAAATGCAAACATGGTATGAACAAGCGGGTACTCCGCGATTAAAAGTGAGCTTGGATTATGATGAGGCAGCCCAAACATGCACTTTAACTTGCGAGCAATCCTGCCCTGACACCCCTGAATCCAAACATAAGAAACCATACCTTATTCCACTGAAAATGGCACTATTGGATGAGCATGGAAACACTTTAGGTGATGAATCTACCTTATTAATAACAAAGGAAAAACAAAGCTTTACCTTTGACAATATCAGCAGCCAACCTACCCCATCTTTACTGCGTGATTTTTCTGCGCCTGTAATACTTGAATATGATTATTCAGACATAGATTACGCCTTTTTGATGCAGCATGATGACAATGCTTTCAATCGCTGGGCAGCTGCCCAAGCTTTGGCAATCAACACCATCATTTCGTTGGCTGAAGATGCTAACACCTCAACTTCAATTATGACCAAAGCGTTAATCGCTGATGAACATTTAGAGCCTGCACTTAAAGCAGAAGCATTAAGTTTACCCTCGTTATCCGATATTCAGGAAGCTTGGCTGAGCAAACATGATACCATGAATCCCGTGGCATTGTTTGAAGCCAAACAAAGTTTAAAACAAGAGCTTGCCCAAGCTTTGCAGGCTGATTTGATAAGCCTGTATGAGGCTATGAGCCAGCCCTCAGGTGTTAGTGCGGTTGATTTAAGTGATGCAGCCATGCAGCAACGCAAACTACAAAACGTATGCCTATCCTACTTGGTAGGTTTGGGTGGCGATATGCTTGATATTGCATATACACAATTTGAAACAGCCAATAATATGACCAACCAATATGCAGCCTTGGCATTGCTTGCGCATCAAGATTGCGCCCAGCGTGAGCAAGCTTTTCAAGCTTTTGAAGCACAATGGGCTGATGAAACCAATGTCATGGATAAGTGGTTTGGTGTGCAAGCATCATCATCGCTTCCTAATACGTTAAATCATGTGAAAACATTGATGCAACACCCTAAATTTTCTATGAAAAACCCCAATAAAGTGCGTGCTTTGATTGGCGGATTTGCTATGCGCAACCCGCTCAACTTCCATGCTAAAGATGGCTCAGGTTATCAATTTATCGCAGAGCAAGTCTTAGAACTGGATAAGCTTAACCCACAAATTGCAGCGCGTATGGTGCGCGCACTGATGGATTGGAAACGCTTGGAACCCACTCGCCAAGCTTTGATGAAAGCCGAGCTGCAAGCTATTGCCGACACGCAAGGTTTATCGGGTGATGTGCTTGAAATTGTTAATAAAAGTTTGGAGGTATAATATGAAATATATGCTATTGGTTTTATCTTTTTTATATGTTCAGCTTGTTATTGCGGATGATTCAGATTTGGTTCTACAACAAGGTTGGCAAGAGCAAATAATCACGGAATGCGGTGATGATTTACCCGATATGTTATTGCTTTCTGCGGATAAACAATATCTGTATCAAAGCTGTGAAACCAAGTCTTCCAATATGCAAAACCCATCATTGGCGCGGATTCATATTACAACAGGTCAACGCGAGATTCTGATATATGGCTTGGGCAGAGCCGATGGTATGCGTTTTGCACCCGATGGCTCGATTTGGCTGGGTGAAGAGCAAGCCGATGGTATGGTGTGGCATATTCAAGACCCTGACAACCTCAAAGCCGAACAGCGTGCGGATAGAGTGCGCCTTAAATCAAGTAGCAAACACATCAAAGCTATATTAAGCGCAGGTATTTTCTCACATGAAGGCATCACTTTTTCACAAGATGGTAAGTATTTGTATTTAGCCGATGAGTGGAAAGAAGGTTGTTTGTATCGTTTAACACTAAAAAATGATGTTTTAGCCGTATTTCATGCCCAAAAAGGCTGGTTAACCATCAAAAATACTAAAAATACCCGTATTGAAGCGGAAAAGCTGCATGGTCGTTGGTATAATCGCATGGAAGATATGGAATTAATGCCTGATGGCACAATTTTAATAACAGAAACAGGTACAGGAAACATCTTAAAACTCAATGATTTGGACGATAAACCTAATGTTTCGACTTACTTACATCACAAAGACATCCAGCACCCTGATAATTTGGAGTGGGATGAAAAACGTGGTTGGTTTTGGATAACCGATGATAGTCAACGCTCGGAATTATGGGTGTATGATGGTCAAAATTTTAAACGCATTGCCTACCATGATTCGGCTGAAATCACAGGGTTAGAAAGTGATAACGGTACGATTTACTTCAACCTGCAACATCGCCGTTTTGCACCTGACTTAACCTTAAAAATCTTTCAGTGATAGGTTAATTTTCCTATATTCACCAACACTTAAACTATCCAGTGTCACATCACCAATCGCATACCGAATCAACCTAAGCGTGGGAAAACCTACTGCTGCAGTCATGCGGCGCACTTGCCGGTTTTTACCTTCTTTAATGCGTAGTTCTAACCATGAAGTTGGGATATTGGCACGAAAACGGACAGGCGGATTTCGCTCCCATAAATTTTGCGGCTCATCCATGCGTTTGGCTTTGGCGGGCTTGGTCTTGCCATCTTTAAGCTTCACGCCTGATTGCAATGCCAATATAGCTTCATCAGTAATATCACCATCGACTTGCACCCAATAGGTTTTTTCCAACTTATGGTTAGGGTGAGCAATACGATGTTGTAGCTTACCATCGTCTGTAAGCAGCAATAGACCCTCGCTATCCTTATCTAACCGCCCTGCTGCATACACATCTTTAATTTTTATAAAGTCTGCAAGCGTTTGTTTCCCTTCTTGTGGGCTAAACTGGCATAACACATTGAATGGTTTGTTAAATCGGATGGTGGTCATGTGCCAACACTAGGCAAATTCAATTGTTTATGGAAAGGTAAGCCTTATGTTATTCCAGCCTAACCCCAAATATGAATCTTATTTGTTAGCCAAGAAAGGCGCAGAAAGAAGCTATCCTTTTGGTGAAGATGTGGCGGTATATAAGGTGAAAAACAAGATGTTTGCACTGATGGGCAGCATAGGTATCAACCTCAAATGCAACCCCGATGAAGCCATCATTTATCGGCAAATGTTTGATGGAGTCACGCCTGCTTACCACATGAATAAAGAGCACTGGAACAGTGTGGACTTAGATAGTGATGTGCCTGAAGACTTCATTTATAAAATGATTGATGATTCGTATGCACTGGTTGTGGCTAAGCTACCCAAGAAAGATAGAGAACGTTTGCTCGTAGGCTTTAAAGCATGAAAACAGTCTTATTTTCAGTGGCTGCATTGGTGGCACTTGGCTTAGTGGTGTATGCAGCCATGGCAGTGATGTCGCAAAAAATGCCTGATAACTTAGGCTTAAAAGATGGGCAACTCACACCCTGCCCCGAATCACCCAACTGCGTTTGTAGTGAATCACACACGGCAAATGATGCAGAACACTATACCCAAGCCATTCAAGGCAATCAAACCACATGGGATAAACTTAAAAAAGTAATCCAAGCGCAAGGTGGCACAATTGAAAGTGATAATAGCTTATATATGCATGTCACCTTCCGCTCGGCGGTGTTTCAATATGTCGATGATGTCGAACTACGCTTGGATGAAGCTAGCAACACCATTCATATCCGCTCTGCATCTCGCATAGGCAGGTCAGACTTTGATGTAAACCGCAAGCGCGTGGAAGCCATCAAAAAGGCACTGTAAATGGTTATTATACTCACCAGTATCGATGATAAAAACAAAGCGAAAGCTATCGCTCAAACCTTGGTAGAGCAGAAGCTTGCCGCTTGTGTGCAAATATCTGCACAAGGCACGTCCGTTTATCAATGGCAAGGCAAAGTCTGCCAAGAAAAGGAATATTATTTATCCATCAAAACGGATGAAGCTCATCAAGAAGACGTTATAGCATGGCTAGAAGCCAACCACCCTTATGATACGCCTGAAATCATCAGCTTAAACGCAAAAGCCAGCACTGAATATCAGCACTGGCTTCAAAGTGAAATTCGTTAAGTACGTCATTCCCGCGAAGGCTTAGAATCTATCTACGTTAATGGATGCCCGTCTCCACGGGCATGACGGATGTAAGCCCTAGTTCTTTTTGGTAAACTCCGTAAGAATCACAATCATCTGACCGTTCACTCTGCCTTCAATATGCTCAGGGTTGTCTTGAACCAAACGGATATTACGTACTGGTGTACCACGTTTGGCAGTAAAACCACCACCTTTAACCACCAAGTCTTTGATAATGGTAACGCTATCCCCTGCTTCTAAGATTGCACCATTGCTATCGCGGTGAACGATTGCTTCTTCTGCATTGTCATCCGCCACACCAGCATCAGCCCATGCACGCACATCATCTTCTAAATACATCATATCCAATAAATCTTGCGGCCAGCCTTCGCCTTTAAGTTGGTTTAGCATGCGGTAAGCTACAACTTTCACAGCATCGACTTCACTCCACATGCTGTCATTTAAACAACGCCAGTGATTAGCATTTACACTATCTGCATCGGTAAGCTGCGTTTTGCATGTGCTACACACATAAATCGCTGCATCAGCGCCTTCTGTTGGGCTAGATGGTACTTCATACACGCTTAAATCATCGGTTGCGCCACAAAGTTCACATACATTTCCGCTGCGTGTTTCTAAATCTTGTTCAATACTCATTATTTTTTACCTTTTAAAAATATATTTTGCGGCAGTCTAACGTTGAATAGGCTGATTACCACGACCAGAACCAGGTTTGGCACGATTTGCTTTAGGCTCAAGCAAATGAATAATCTTGCCTCGCAATACCAATTCTTGACCACAGCCTTTACACATCCCACCCAGACCTGAAAATGGAAAAAGCTTATGTTTTCCACAGCTTGGACATTTACCTTGCTTGGCTTTAAAAGGTAAAACCAATAGACAACCAGCAATAAAAACACTGCTGACAATGCCCGTCAGTGGCATGGCAAAGATAAGCAGGATACTACCACCCCAAAGTGGTAGTGAATAAAGCAAAATACGCAATGGCGCAGGCTTTGCAGGGCTTGTGGCTAATGTCTTTTGCATAATGACGCATAGTGCAGAAACAAAAACACCGCGCAAGTCATAAACTTACGCGGTGTTTTACTAGGGTCTGTTCG
>JALSZC010000054.1 GCA_027059605.1 Ghiorsea sp.
GCCAAACACAGCGTTGGTCGGATGCCCTTTGGAGTTGCTTAAATTGTGTTTTACAGCATGGAAAGCACGAAAAACATAGTTGGGACCATCGATAAGAACTAAATGCGGCATAAGCGATTCCTTACATAAAAAGTGTAGCTATCATGAAGGCATCTGATGTTTGGTCAATGGTCAAAACTAGAGTAGTAAGCTTTGCTCCAACATAAGCAGCTTCTTCTTAGCAGGCAAACCACCAGCATAACCGACCAAGGAGCCATGAGAACCAATCACCCTATGGCATGGAATGATGATTGAAATCGCATTTACACCATTAGCGGAAGCTACAGCGCGCACAGCCTTTTTATTGCCTATGCTCTGCGATAGCTCCAAGTATGACGCTGTCGTGCCATAAGGTATATTGATTAAGCCTTGCCACACTTGCTTTTGAAAATCCGTGCCCACCATCAATAGCGGTATATCAAAGGTTTTGCGCTCACGGTTAAAATATTCATCCAACTGCATTCGTGTTTGCTCAAGCACAGGGCTATCTCGCTCCACATACTCTGCCTTTAAACCTTGTTGCAAACGACTATCAATATGATTACGCGTTTTTCTGTATCGCCAATCCGCCATACACAGCTTATCTTCAAAAGAGCCTAAGATGATTTCACCCACAGGTGTTTGATAATATTGAATATATATCACTTAATATCGATAGGATAAGTTCATTGAGCCATACTGGGTTGGGTTAACTTGCTTCTTAAACTCACGCGTGCGTATCATATTACTAATGGAAAAGCGCAAGTCTCCAAATAGAATTACAAAACCATACTGCAAATCACCAATCAAGTTCTCTTTCTCGACACTATGACTGTCTGCAAACGTGTTTCCATCCAAAAATATATCACGCAATACAACACGACCTTCAGTACCTATAAAACCATACCAGTCCCATTGTTTTGATTGTTTAAAATAAGTCACCCCTTGAAATGCAGGTCGAATATTGGGTGGAGCCATATCTCTTCTTAAGTTACTACCCAATCGCAGCATAAGCCCTGTGGAGGCATGGGTGTACACATTACCAATAGTTGCTGATACTTGTGGGTTATAACCAAACTCCAAACCGAATATGGATGGCTGAATATACCGCCAAAACCGTGTGTAATTTAGACCGAGCGCAGGTTCATTCTTTAACTGATTGTCCCAACCTTGTGGTAAAGGGCTTCCAATCATTTTGTGTACACTTGTTTGTGTTTGTTCGCCAAAAGCAGCAGGACCAACCACACCCAAGGTCACTTCAAACTGGTTACCATATGTAAAACTATCGGAATGATAGATTTGAGATAAAACAGATGCGCCAAAATACAAATAACCCGCATAAGGTCTATCATTCACTTGCAACACAGGTGTTTCAATATCATCGGGCGTAAACATTTTTTGCCCCAATGTATATTTCACAAGGTTTAGCTCTTCACCCTCTTCATAAAATGGTGTGAGCTTTGAAATAAATGCTAGAGGCTTGGGTGCATCTTCTTTAATCAATAAGGAAAATTGAACCCCATTGGTGTAATACCTATCCCTATTGTTTGGGGTGATTAAATCATTCTCATATTGCGCACTAAAAAAACGTTCGCTTTCTGCCAGGGCCAAGTTTGGCAAAGTTAAGGCAATAAATATAACTAAAAGTATTTTCAACTGCATACAGCTACATTGCTATATGCATACTAAGCATGCAATGAAACACTGAAACAAATTATTTAACCTTCCAGTACTCTACGCACAGCATCTTCAGTGGCATCAATGGTAATCGGTGTTGCAATATCTTGCATGGCGGTGTCTGGGTCTTTCAAGCCGTTACCTGTAAGCGTGCAAACAATCTTATCACCTGCTTTAAAATAGCCCGCGTTGTTAAGTTTGATAATACCCGCAACCGATGCTGCAGATGCTGGCTCACAGAACACACCTTCAAGGCTTGCCAACATATCATAGGCTTGCAGAATTTCTTTATCTGTCACCGCATCAATCACACCGCCTGATTCATCACGTGCATCTTCAGCTTGCTGCCATGATGCAGGTTTACCAATGCGAATGGCGGTGGCAATCGTTTCAGGGTTTTCTACGGGTGCGCCATTGACGATAGGGGCTGCACCAGCGGCTTGGAAGCCAAGCATTTTGGGCAATGTTTTAGAAATACGTTTTTCTTTATATTCCTTATAACCTTTCCAATATGCCGTGATATTACCTGCATTACCCACAGGAAGCGCATGAAAGTCTGGCGCAAAACCAAGCTCATCAATGATTTCAAATGCCCCTGTTTTTTGTCCTTCAATACGATAAGGGTTCACAGAGTTGACCAAAGAAATTGAACCATCAGCAGAAATATCACGCACGATTTGCAAAGCATCATCAAAATTGCCTTTGATTTGAATCACTTTTGCACCATAGCGCATACCTTGGCTCATTTTACCCAAAGCAATCTTACCATCAGGAATAAGTACATAAGCTTCCATACCTGAGTTGGCTGCATAAGCCGCTGCTGATGCCGAAGTATTACCCGTCGATGCACAAATGATTTTACGCGAACCTGCATTATAAGCTTGGGTAACTGCCATGGTCATGCCACGGTCTTTGAATGAACCTGTGGGGTTTAAACCTTCAAATTTAAGATAAATATTGAGATCTGGATTGATAGCATTACGTAGATTTAGCGACTCATGAAGCGGTGTATTGCCTTCATAAAGCGTGATAATTGCATCATCCTTGGCGATGGGTAAAAACGCACGGTAACGGTCGATGATTCCTTGGTAATGTGGCATGAAATAATCCTTAATCTATCAATAAAGTGAGCTCAATTATGCTACCAAATATAGCAACGGCAAGCTTTGCTATGATTACGCTTGCGGATACCCCACCGATTCGCTTTCTTTGGGTATCCTGCTTGGGGCAAAAGCATCCATATTTATATTGGGTTGCGAGCCACATATCCAATCTGCCATCACCTTGGCTGTAATCGGCGCAAGGGCTACACCATTGCGATAATGCCCAGTTGCCACCCACAATCCTTGCTTGGATGACACTTCACCCAAAAATGGTAAGCCATCAGGGCTACCTGGTCTAAAACCCATCCATTGCTGCTCAACTTGTGCATGCTTTAAGCCTGGTATTAATCGTTGTGTTGCTGCTAGCAGTTCAGCTAGTGCCTCAACAGTATTGCCCCGAGCAAAGCCAACATTCTCCATGGTAGCTCCCACCAGCACTCTTCCATCCTTTCGTGGTACAAAGTAGGCATCATCATGTTTCACAATATGCTTTAATGTACCAGGTTTTGTTTTCAATAAAATAATCTGCCCTTTCACGGGTTTTACGGGTAAATCAAAACCACTTTGTGCTGCAAGTTTTTCGCTCCAGCTACCCGTAGCCAATAATACGGCATCAGCTGCATAAGTTTGACCTTGTGAAGTTTGCACACCATTCACTTTACCCGTTTCATGTTCTAACAATTGGGTAACTTCACTATGTTCAACCACTTCCACACCCAACTTTTGTAAATATAGCATCACGGCTTTTAATAATTCAGGGTTTCTAACCTGATACACATGCTGCCAATACAATGCTTCTTCAATATTTGTAGATAGGTTCGGCTCTATATCCAAAGCTTGCTTTGCTGTTAAACGCTGCATTCCCCAATCAAATTTATCCGACCAAGCTTGCGCTGCACTTTGATGTTTTACGGTATCATCTTCAAAGCAAGGAATCAGCAAGCCGCTTTGAATACGTTGAATATCATGCCCTGTTTCATGCATAAGTTCAGCTTCTAGTGCTGGATATAAATCAAGGCTAGTATTGATGAGGTCAGTAAAACTATCAGGGTATAGCCATGGATGAATGGGGCATAAAATACCTGCCCCTGCCCACGATGACTCACTTGCAGCCTTACCTTTTTCCAACACAACAACTTCTGCACCTTGCTGCTTTAAACGCAAAGCCGTCAGCAATCCAATAATACCTGCACCAATCACCACTACTTTCATACTTAACCCATCAAACCCGAAATATCTTGCGCAGAAAAACCTGGGTATAAAGCATCGGTAAAATACAAACCATGTGCAGGTGCCGTTTGTGCCGCCGCAGACCGGTTTTTACCAGCTAGCAGCGTTTGCATATATTCTGGTTGCCAGCGCCCAACACCTACAGCAACAAGCGAACCCACAATATTTCTCACCATATGGTATAAAAAAGCATCGGCTGCAACATCAATGGTAAACCAATGCCCATCTTGTTTTACTTCTAAAAACTTTAACTCACGTTCAGCTGAGTTCGCCTGACAACCAGAAGCACGAAATGTAGTAAAATCATGTTTACCCACAATAAATGATGCAGCCTGATTCATCTTATCTACATCCAATGGTTGGAGTACCATCCATGCTTGCTTATTGTACAATACTGAACTAACTGGTCGGTTCCATATCTTATATTGATAACGCCGCTCAAAACAATCAAACCGTGCATGAAAATCATCAGGCACAGCTTTAATACCATGCACTAAAACACCAACATCTCGCAGATGAAAGTTTAAGCCTTTGATATAAGCGTGTGGACTATCTTGCCAGCGTGATTTTACCACATCAGCATGGATAAACATGTGTGTTGCATGTACACCTGTATCTGTTCGACCTGCTGCTGCAAAACATGGGTCGGCATCACTACCTTCAATTTTAGTTAGGGCTGCTTCCATAGCTTCTTGCACTGTAAATGCATTATCTTGCCGTTGCCAGCCATGAAACTTCGCACCATCAAACTCAATGACCATAGCCAAACGTTGTCTTGGTACTACGGTCATAACCAGAGCCCTAGCAATGCAAGCATAGCCAATGCACCAAAGCCCAAATCTGAAGCCTCTACTTTAGATACTGTCTCATTTACTGGCAGCAACTTATCCACCTCATCATCCCAGTACTCCCACAAAAATTGTGCTTCATACCGCGAACTCTTTAATATAGATGATATGCTTTCAAACAATATATCAGGTAAGGCTAGCCACTTATGCTCTAAACCTTGCCAATAGATGCGTTGCTTATGAAGCAACTGAGGAATCGTTGTGCGCAATCGCATGAGTAACAATAAACGAGGTACTAATGCTTGGCTTAAGGCTGGTGTTTTTTGTAACCCTTGTAAAAGATATTTCATTTCCAACACCTGCATAACAAGCAAAGCCGTAAAAAACATACATGCAAGATTTAAGCTTAATTCAAAAGATTGCTTTAGTCCTTCAATACTTATAGGTAAACTCATGATATACGTACCTGGTGTAAAAAAAGCATGAAGCAAAACAATAGGGATAAACAACCATAGCAAGAGCCTAAAGCTGCGTGTAATGATTACCCAACTTTTACTTTGAAAGTACAAAAGTACAATCGTAAACAACGTGAATATGAATAACACATCATCATCTGCCATTACTATGGCAAATAAAAACCACGCAATTGCAAAAAGTAACCTAAAATACACTTATTTCTTAGGCTCATCCTCATCAAGTAAGCCTTTAAGGTCACTCATCAAACCATCCAGTTCCGTAGTTGCTTCTTGATCTTCAGCAGCATTATTTTGTAGTGATTCGATACTGGTTTCAATGGTTTCAAGTTCACCTGTAGCATTAAAAGCATCTTCTTCCATAGGGTCGGATGATGCATTCATCACCACTGTTTTATCATTATCCAAGGCATCATTACCTACCTTTGTATCGACAGCGGGCGTTTGTTGTGAACTCTTCTGTGTACTATCTAATATAACAGTTGCATCAAAGTCATCAGACGCTGGTTTAGAAGTTGAAATATCTTCAGCCTCTTCATCTAAACTGATTTCTTGTAAATCAAAGTCATCTAAATCTAATTCTGTTGATGCTTCTGTGCTAACGTCATCACTGACATCTGTTAACAAATCATCACCAATCATGTCTAGCCCTTCCAAATCAACATCAACTTCCGATGTTAACTCTTCTTCGATAGCTTTTACTTCATCTAGTGCTGAATCTGCATCATCTGAAAAACCAGATAAGTCCAATGAAATACTATCTAAGTCTTCTAAAGGTTCCGTATCACTGCTTTGTGCTGGGGAGTCGTCCAAGGATAGCACATCAATATCTGAACCTTGTATTTCAGCTATATCATCATTGGATATATCTGAAGCTAAACTACTCTCTTCAGCATTACTCAGTAGTGCATTAGCCGCTTCAAATGGGTCATCCGCATCTGCAGGAATCTCTACTGCAGTGGCGTTTGCTTCTTCTTCGGCTTGTATCCGTGCTTGTTCTGCCTGCCTATCATTAATTACATCATTCGTGCTAGCTTTAGCCTCTTCCGACGAAACCACCATGGTTTCACCTGTTGTTTGCACAGCCGATGTACTTTCTAAATCATCACCTTCTAAGTCAACTTCACTAAGCAAACTCTCAGAGCTATCAGTCTCATCAAAATCAATACCAAAGTCTTCTAGGTCTATACTTTTTTCCATATCTGCGAGATCGCTGTTTGCTTCATCAGCATCACTTGCACCCATTTCACTAAAGTCAAAATCTACTTCAATATCATCTGCACTTGCTCCATCATCTACTGACTCAGTTGCCTCTGTAGAAGAATCATCCAAGAAATCACCAAAATCAACAGCACCAGTATCCAATGCTTCATCTGCCATCACATCACTCGTTTGGCCTGCTTCACTATCTGATGTGTCCGCAAAAACACTAGAGTCTAAGCTTACTTCATCTGCTGTTAAGTCACCAAAGTCTAATTCACCTGTGTCCAAAGCTTCAATACTCATAGCATCTTCTAAGCCATCTTCTTGCGGTGCACCCTCTTCTTGTGCCTTTTCCTTCGTATCTATTCCTTCAACATCCAAGTCGCCAAAATCCAACTCACCTGTATCCAGAACTGCATCTTCCATCACATCTTCCTGTGCAGTATCAGCCTTATCATTACCATCGTTATCTTCAGTAACACCTAGGTTACCTAAATCCAAATCACCCGTGTTAGAGTCTTGCACATCATCAATGGCATCTTCATCACCAAGATTTATTGAGTCTACGCCTGTGTCATCGGCATTCTCACCTGTATCTGTTTCACCAAAATCAATACCTGCAAAGTCAAGATCAGCACCCAAATCAACACCAGCATCTTCTTCAACTTCACCAAAGTCCATTTTGCCTGTATCAAGCAACTCTGGCTCCATCACATCTGCAGACTCATTATCTGAAGCAGTCGCTGCAGTGTCGGATGAGTCAAATTGAATCGAACCAAAATCTACAATCCCCGTATCTTCACCAGTAAAGGCTTCATCCTTTAATGCAGAAATTTCAGATTCAGGCTCAGTGTTATTGCTTGCTGCCTCAGATGCAGAATCAGTCAACAAACCTTCAAACGTTGCCAACGCAGAACCTGCCAATACAGCTTTGGCCGCACTAAGGGCAGCCTCTTCACCTTCAGAGTTGTTACGCATACGTAAGATTTGTACAAGCTTAGCATGTGCAGCAGGATCTTTATCATCCAACTTCAATGCCATGCGCACTTGTTTTTCGGCCTCATCTTCCATGCCATAACGCAAATAAACATCAGCTTCTTCAAGGTAGTTCACACTAGGGTCTGGTGTTTCACCTGCATCTGCATCAAAAGCTTCCATTTCTCCTGTTTCATCATCAGTAAAGTCTGGAATTTCCTCTAAAGGCTCGTCACCATTCATATCACCTTCGTTTGCAGCCTGTTCCTCAGGTAAGTCTGAAGGCATTTCAAAATCATCAGCATCCATTAACTTGGTTACATCTTGATCATCAAGTGACTCACTAGTATCAGCTTCATCCACAACATCATCAAACACTTCTTCTTTTGATGCAACTTGTTCTGCTGGATGTTTGGGTGCACGGCGCAACAACATCACCACAGCCCCAATAAGCCCAAGCACTAATAAACCAAGCCCTGCCAGTGCATACATAAGCCAATCTGAAACACTTTGCTGTTCATTCGCTTTGGCTTGCTCCAGTTGACCTTTTAAGCGTGAAATAACAATTTCTAAACGTTTGTTTTGTGCTTCCAAGGCCGCCGCATCCGCACTAACCGCAGTTTCACTGGCTCTTTTCTCGGCTGCTTGCAAACGTTCTTCCAGTGCCGACATTTTATTTTGCAATGATGAAAGCTCACTATCTTTTTGTGCAATCAATTGCTCTGCTGCAATCAATTTTGCAGAAGCCTCTTGATTAACGGCACTGGTCTGTGGTTGAACTTCTTCGGCTTGCAATGGTTTCTTCGTTTTTTCTGGTGCAAGCATAGGTGCGCTTGCAACACCTGAAGCCTTTTGACCAATACGCACACGGCGGGTATAACGATGCTTTTGTGCATCTGCAACAGCAGCATATTTGGGCTGTTTGGTCATGTTTTTCCAAATCTTATTTTGTTCGCTGATCACTTGCTTGGCATATGCAACAGAAACTTGCTCCACCTCTTCAGCCGCAGGCACATCCAAGTATGAACCTGCTTTAATAAGGTTGATATTACCTTTGTCAAATTTATCTTTATTCTTTTCAAAGAGAGCAACCATTACTTGTTGATTGGTAAACCTATCATCCAAACGCAAACGTTTGGCAACCACTGTAATAGTATCGCCGTAAACCATAGGGCCATAACGTGATGTACGTGCCCAACCTGAATATGGTTTAAAATTATTTTCTACTGCTTGTTCAGTTGGCTTATCTTCAACAGGCTCTACAAAAGCAGTTTTCGCACCCTGTGGTACTTTGGTAATAAATGCATCAGAAGTTTCAGGCTGGACTGTTGCTGCATTTACAGGAGCTGCGACTGCTTTAGGTGATTCCACCTCTTGCATACTTTCAATTGCAGCAGACTCCAAAAAAACAGGTAGTTTTTTGTAATGGGTTGACCGCCCATAACGTACTTTAAGCACCAAATTGAAGAAAGCTGTATCAATAGGGGCTTCTGAAGTGAGCTTAACGCGCGCACCTCGTTCATCTTTGACAACATCCGTACGGATTTGGTTAATCACTTGATCACGATAGACTTCAAGAATTCTATAATCTGATGAAGACCCTAAATCAACAGAAATTTTAGACAGGGTTTCCTTTCCATCCAAGCGAAGTGGAACCTCGGCGTAAAAAGGTTCACCAATGTGGCTAGCCACATCAATACGCTCAAATGATACTGCTCCCACACTTTGAATGCCAAGTAAAAACACCAATACAAAGCTTGAAAAAACATGCATAGCTCGCTGAAGCATGCCTGCCTCCTATCCCTCAGATGAACACAATAATAGGTTACCCTTTTATTTTATCATCGAATTAAAATTTCTGCTATCTGTACAGCATTTAGAGCCGCACCTTTACGCACATTATCGGCTACGACCCATAAGTGCAAGGAATTTCTGAAAGAATTGTCATTGCGAATACGGCTAACCCACACTGGATCCGTGCCCGCAGCCTCTGAAGGCATGGCATAATCTTCTGTTGCTGGATCATCTACAACACAAATCCCATCTGCATCTGCAAGTAGGTCTCTCGCCCTATCTGCATCCATATCCGCAGCAAAAGTTATGTTCACCGCTTCAGAGTGACCATAAAACACTGGTACGCGTACTGTAGTCGCAGTTACTGCAATATTTGCACCCATAATCTTCACAGTTTCATCCATCATCTTCCGTTCTTCTTTGGTATAGCCATCATCCATGAAAACGTCAATTTGTGGAATCACATTAAATGCAATACGCGCAGGAAAAACATCCACTTCTGCCTCTTTCCCCTGCAATAGTGCTGCCGTTTGTTTTGCCAGCTCATCCATGGCTACACCACCTGCACCAGACACCGCCTGATAGGTCGATACATTCACCCGCTCAATCGGCACAGCATCATGCAAAGGTTTGAGTGCCACCACCATTTGTATAGTTGAACAGTTTGGATTAGCAATGATGCGATTATACCGCGCCATTTCCAAAGCATGTGGGTTTACTTCAGGCACAACCAAAGCAATATCTTCATCCATACGCCATGCACTAGAGTTGTCCACCACAAAACACCCTGCCTCGGCAAATTTCGGCGCATACTCCTTGGAAGTGCCGCCACCAGCAGAAAACAAAGCAATATCGACACCTTCAGGCTCAAATGTTACTAAGTCTTGCACCACCACATCTTTACCTGCAAAACTCACTTTTGAACCAGCACTACGGCTTGAAGCCAAAGGAATCATTTTTGATATTGGAAACTTACGCTGCTCCAAAATTTCCAACATGGTTTGACCCACCGCACCTGTAGCTCCAACCACAGCTACCACATAACCTTCTTCTTTTTCTGGTAAAAACCTTTCCATATCATTCATGCTAATTTCTCCAATGCCGCACATACCGCATCACCCATAGCTGAACATGTTACGGGTGTTTGTCCATCTGCTAAATCCACCGTACGTACACCTGCATCCAAAGTATGTTCTACAGCCTGCTCAACTTTCTCCGCCAAGTCCGCACGATTCAATGAAAAACGCAACATCATCGCCACCGACAAAATCGTTGCCAGTGGGTTGGCTTTGTCTTCCCCCGCAATATCAGGTGCAGAGCCATGAATTGGTTCATACATAGCAAAATCCTCACCAATCGAAGCTGAGGGTAACATGCCAATTGAACCTGTAAGCATAGATGCTTCATCCGATAAAATATCACCAAACAAATTGCCCGTCACAATCACGTCAAACTGTTTAGGGTTGCGAATCAATTGCATGGCTGCATTGTCCACATACATATGTGATAATTCTACATCAGAAAATTCAGCTTGGTGTACCTCTGTCACAATCTCACGCCATAATTCAGATACTTCCAACACATTGGCTTTTTCAACACTGCATACTTTGTTGGAGCGCAAGCGTGCAGCCTCAAAAGCTTTACGCGCAATACGGCGCACTTCAGATTCGCGATAGCGCATAGTATTAAAACCAGAACGCTCACCCTTATATTCTTCAAAACCACGCGGCTGCCCAAAATAAATACCCGATACCAACTCACGCACCACCAAAATATCCACACCCTGCACTACTTCTGGTTTTAAGGTTGAAGCTTCCAACAGTTGGTCAAATACTTTGGTTGGACGATAATTGGCATACAAACCCAAGTCTTCACGAATACGCAGCAAACCTGCTTCAGGGCGCAAAGGTTTATCCAAAGCTTCCCATTTCGGGCCACCCACCGCACCCAAAAGCACAGCATCAGAAGATTTAACCAAAGCTTGCGTAGATGCAGGGTATGGGTCTTGTTCTGCATCATAAGCCGCACCACCAATGGTCGCCTCTTGCCATGTTGCATTCAAATCAAATTTTTGGTTCAACACGTCCAGCACTTTTAATGCTTCTCTGACAATCTCTGAACCAATACCATCACCAGGTAACACAGCAATTTTTAATGACATAACTTCCACCTTATCGACACACAACGACTTGCATGAACTTTATTCTACAGCCTAAAATTTGGTCGCGCATGTTATGGTGAATAGCCAACAAGCGCAAATATTAGACACTAAACTTGATTGAAACCGCTTATGGCGTACCATCGCATTTTTTACAACATCATGTTTAAACTAGAAAACAATAAAAAGGGGCAGCTTTTACCATGGATGCAAATGCAGTAACCCAAGCCATACGTGATGGCAAATCCATTGCAGGTCAAGATTTATCGGGTTTAAACTTAGACAATATCGATTTATCAGGTGCCGACCTTACAGAGTGCAACTTCAACAAAACAAGTCTAAAAAATGCCAATTTAAGTAAAGCAAAACTTATCAACTGCGACTTGCGACTTGCCGACTTAAGCAGGGCAAACCTATTTCATGCTGATTTAACAGGTGCCAAACTGCGTCGCGCCAATTTAACAGGTAGCATTCGCATGGGTTGTACAGTCAAAAGATATGCGCTCAAAGGTGCATATCTTGCAGGCGAAGTCGCCTACCTTGAGGATTAAACCATGAGCTTCAATAATGTTCACGCCATGCCTGGCGCATTTCCATTACACCAAGATAAAAGTTATATTTCAGAAAGTGAGTGGGTGATATGGAAGCTATTATGCCGACCACTTAGCAGCTTGCCTGAAAGTACACCTGAAGCGTTATCGCAAGCCACAGGTGGACAAATTAGCGTGCAACGTTGCGATGAATTGATTCGTATTGCCAATATTGCAACTTTATCTGGGCTAGGCACATGGATAGCCCGCCTTTTGGCTGAAACGGGTTATGATGTACACGATGTTTGCGATAAACCAGCCAATGTTTTGCTCGATGGCATCAATAAACGCATGGGCTACGCATTATGTAATGATGCCACCGTTCGCGCCTTTGAACAATTACAGCTACAATGGCGTGGTGAAGAAAAGCAATTAGAAAAATCAGGGCAAGCGGAGTAAGTACAAGTGAAAGAACGTATTCTTATTACAGGTGGTTCAGGTTTTATTGGCTCTAACCTTGCAGCCGCATTATTAAAACGTGGCAATACTGATGTAGTGATTGCTGATGACTTCTCATCTGGCGATTGGCGCAATTTAATCAATGTAGATGCAGAAGTCCGTGCGGTTTTTTGTGATGATGCACAATTACTGCAAGATATTGCAAATGGGCATTTCTCCGCCATTTATCATGAAGCAGCCATCACAGATACCACTGTCATGGATCAAAAACTGATGATGAATGTGAACACCGATGCTTTTGCTGCTATTTTAGAAGCTTCTGCTAAAAGTAGCACACGTGTTATTTACGCATCATCTGCAGGAACATACGGCAACTCACCTGCACCCAACAGCATTGGCACAGGCGAAGAACCTGAAAACATTTATGGCTTCTCCAAACTGGCTATGGATAGAGTTGCTGCACGTTGGTATGATAAACACAGTGCGCCCATTATTGGCTTGCGTTATTTCAATGTTTATGGACCGGGTGAACACCATAAAAATGAAAGAGAAGGCACAAAAACAGCATCCATGATATTGCAGTGGTTTCAAAGCATACAAGCGAATAAACCCATCAGAATGTTTGAATTTGGCGAACAACGCCGCGATTTTGTCTATATTGGTGATGTGATTGGTGCCAACCTTGCTGCCCTTGAAACATCACGTTCAGGTGTATGCAATGTAGGCTCGGGCAAGGCTCGCTCTTACAATGATATTGTCACCAACCTTAATCGCATTCTCAATATCGACCATCCTGTTGAATATATTCACAACCCATACCCCTTCTTCCAAGACCATACCGAAGCGGACTTAAAAGAAAGCAAGACCTTGCTCGATTGGCAACCGCAATGGAGCTTAGAACAAGGTATGGATGATTATATTCGTCTGCTTCAACAAAATCACCGTGGTCCATTAGAAACAGCATGAAACTATTCATTACCATCATGATGTGCGCACTTTTATCTACGGCTTGCGTTAAACAAAAAATCCATCAAGGCAATGTGATTGACCCTGATAGTATTTGGATAATACAAGAAGGCGACACCCGCTTTGCCATTGAACAAGAAATGGGTACACCTATGATTAAAGATAGTACGCACCCCGAACGCGCCTTGTATATTGAAGAATTTTACGATGAAGAAACAGGCGAAAAATATACGCGCGGTGTTGAAGTTATTTATGATGACGCATGGCGCGCCAAAAGTATTCGCCGCTTTGGCTTTGAGTAAACCGTGCAATTAAGCAGAAAAAAAATACCTGGGCAACGCTCCAATATTACACTGCTGATTACCAGCTTTTGGGCTGTACTGGGTTTATTTATTCTGATTATAGGGCATCTAGCCATTGTGTTTTTCATCTATGGTCAAATGGAAAGTATGGATGCCTTGCATGAGCTTGCCTCATTCATACCCATACTTGAAAAAACACATCTTTATATCTTGGCTGGTTTGGCAATAGCCTTGGATATATGGATTATTATTAGCCACAAAAAGCAACGTGAGTACAAAATACAACGCTAGGAAGCATAACAACCCATGAACTGGACATTATCCAATAAAATCACTGCCATGCGCATCATTCTTGTGCCTGTATTTGTGCTCGCTTTTTATTTGCCCGCCCCACTTTCTTACTACGCTTCAGGTTTGGTGTTTGCCATTGCAGGCTGGTCAGATTGGTTTGATGGTTATTTGGCGCGTACGCGTGGCGAAGAAACAGCTTTTGGTCGCTTTTTAGACCCTGTTGCTGATAAATTATTGGTGACTGTTGCGCTTGTTTTGTTGGTCGAAGCTGATTTTGCCTCTACCATACTGGTGCTTATCATTATCAGCCGTGAAATTATCATTGGTGCATTGCGCGAATGGCTAGCAGAACGCGCTGTGGTCGTACACGTCTCACAAATGGGCAAATGGAAAACTTTGACCCAAATGTTTGCCATTGAAGGTTTATTATTACACGACGATTTCTTTGGTTTTCCCATGTTTGAAGCGGGCACAGTATTCTTATGGATTGCCACAGTGCTTAGCGTATGGTCAGCTTATGAATATATCAAAGGTGCGCTGCCCGAATTTCGCAAAGGCTGACAGCCGAAAGTTACAGTCTAGCCAGCAACAATGCCCGCAACTCATCATAGGTCAACATGATAGGATTAGTGGCATAGCTACCACCACTGATATTCTCAATAACCTTATCTAAATCAGTTTCAGTCACACCAAACTCGGATAACTTCGGCATATTCAAATGCTGCTGCCAAAGCTCAAGCATACCCAACAACATTTTCAGCGCATCTTCATCATCCATAAACATTTCAGGCGCAAACAAACGTCCGACTTTGGCATATTTAGCAAGTGCTGGGTGGTGTTCATCCCTTTGCTTCAATGCTTGGATATTGATACGCGTCGCTTCAAACAGTAATGCGCCACACACCACACCATGCGGAATGGGAAAGAACGCACCCAAAGGTGATGCCAAACCATGCACCGAACCAAGCCCTGCATTGGCAAGCGTCAAACCTGAAATCGACGAGGCATACAGCATATCGCTTCTTGCCTGCATATCACTGCCATCCTCATAAGCAGCAGGCAATGCAGTGACAATCCTTTCAAGCGCAGACCAAGCCAGCGCATCCGTCATAGGGTTTGCCTTGGTAGATACATAGCTTTCAAGCAACTGGGTAAACGCATCCATACCACAAGCCGCCGTCACTTCTTGAGAGCAGGTTAACGTCAATTCAGGGTCGAGTATGATATGTTTGGCCACCAAATCTTCATGCCTGAATGATTTTTTATAACCATCTTCACCAATCACAGATAACACTGCATTTTTACTGGTTTCACCGCCCGTGCCCGCCGTGGTTGGCACTGCAATCAATGGCGTAGTTTTATTGGTGAACACCTTGCCTTTGCCCACACCTTCCAAATAATCCATCACCGAATCACCCGAAGGCAATAATCCTGCCACAGCTTTAGCCGCGTCCACAGCACTACCCCCACCAATCGCCAACACCACATCAGGCGCAAAACCTTGATATGCCGCCACCCAAGCATCCACCATATCTGGCGATGGTTCACCGCTTACCTTTTCTCGGCGTACGTCAAAGTTTTCTTCCAATTCAAATAAAAGGCTTTGGCATAGTTTTGAATCATCAAAGGATTTACCGCCCGTAATCAACAAGACTTTAGAGCCATAGGTTTGGATGATAGAAACAAGTGTACTTCTCATGCCAACACCAAAATGAATATGCGGTGTGGCGGCAAAATCAAAACTATTTAACATAGCTAAACCTCTGAAACATTTGATTATTTTCTGTATCCAAATATGAGGTTATAAGTTTTAAAGATTGCGCCTTGGGCAAGTCTGCATCAACCAAACCTGATACTTTTGTACCCCCCAACAGCGTAAAATGTGTGGTTAAAAACAATGCATCCACGCAAGCATCCTGAATGAAAGTCGCATGTACTTGTGGACCTGCAATCAAATAAGCACTGCGATAGTTCAAATCAATTAGCGACTGCCGCACAAAAGCACCAGTCACCCCGAGCGATAAGGTGAATTGCGAAGCAAGAGAGTATCCCCTGGGGGAAGTCGAGGGGTCTTGAAGTGTCTCATCCATACTCGGCATGGCACGGATAACCCGCACACCCGCTTGCGCCAAGCGTTGTATTTTAGCTTGATCGGTTGAGCCTGTGCATACCATCACCTTTCTATCTTGCACTTTCTCCAGTGCTGCCAAAGGAATGTCCAAGCTGTTGGACAATATCATCACATCAGGTTGCGCTTTTAAACCCTGCTCTTCCCGCCAATGTTTGATGTCTGCATACTTTTCACCTGAACCTACAGGCAATAAGTCTTGGGCTTTGCCTTTCTCCAGTTGTCTGAAATAGCGTGCTGAAGTCAGCATAATATCAGCCTGCCCAGCAAGCTCTTGATACAAGCGCCAATCTCTACCATTGGCTATGCTTTTAGGCACAGTATATTCACCCAAATCTTCATCATACAAAGCAATACGCCCATCCAAACTGCTGATATAATTAGCATAAATATGAATATCACCCACTTTGGCTTGTTGATGCAAATTCAAATCAAGATAAGTGCCTTCAAGTGGGCGCGAAACATCACACTGCGGGTAGATTTGCTTTAACATTTAAGCCTTACGATATAAATAAGTCACAATCCCCAAAGTCAATACAAACACCATCATTTGCATACCACTAGGCTGCGAATCATAACCCATCAACACATGCAATATTTCGCCCAACAGGCTCTCATCAGAAAGAATAAACGAGCTATCCCAAAGCGTGTCGGTAATGGCTGGCAACATATTCACCAGCACTAGGTTACTCGCCGCTTGTGATGCCATACCAGCCGCAAGCAGGATGAGCAGCGTACCCATCACATTAAATACATATTTCATCGGGATACGAACCAAACCTTGATACAAAGCAACACCAAACAGCACACCCGCTAACAAGCCAATCAAACCACCTGTTAACATTTCGCTGCCTTCCGTATCCATTTGCATAGCACCAAATAAGAAGAATACAGCTTCCCCGCCTTCGCGCATCACTGCCGCCATGGATAACACCAGCAATGATTTCATTGGCATATCGCCTTCTGCTACCGATGCGCCTGCTTGTTTTAAGCGAATACTCATATCTCGTCCGTGTTTACTCATCCATACCACTGTCCAAGCCAATAATATGGAAGCAATGGATAAAAT
>JALSZC010000055.1 GCA_027059605.1 Ghiorsea sp.
GCAAAAACATTGGATGTGGATAATGTGACTGATGTGCATGTGGAGCTTGTGTTTGATCCACCTTGGGATAGATCCATGATGTCAGACGAAGCTAAATTGCAGTTAGGGATGTTCTAAACAACACTTGTTTATTGCTTCATGTATGAATATTCAGAAAACTTATGCTAAAGTTTCCACATGTCTTCATCAAAAAACAATCATATTCCCTTATTACCAAGGCTTTCAAGTAGCATAAAGCAACGTTTATTAAACCGAGCCGATAGTGAACACATTCAAGCAAGCATACGTTTAATTATTGTTAGTATATTTTGCTTATACCTTTTAGTCACACAGCAATGGAATGCTTTTTATGTTGGTACTATATACCTCGTTATTTCACTTTTTATCTTTACATGGCTTCTTATAGACCCTACTCAGTCTCGAGTACGTAAAATATTAGGTATAATTGGGGACATGAGCGCGACCTCACTAACCTTTTATTTATCAAGCGAAGTAGGTGCTTTATTGCTACCCGTGTACCTATGGGTTATCACTGGTAATGGTTTCAGGTTTGGTATATTTTATCTAAGAGTCTCCATGATTACAGCGGTAATAGGTTTTTCTACTGCATGGACACTACACCCATATTGGTCTCAACACTCTTGGGTAGGCTTGAGTATGCTATTAACATTAACTGTATTTCCTTTATATATGAGTGTGTTATTAACAAAACTTCATAAGTCTCGTGAAGCTGCAGAGCGAGCCAACAAAGCAAAGTCACAGTTTCTAGCTAATATGAGTCATGAATTACGAACTCCTCTGAATGGTATCATTGGCGCAAGCGAACTACTTTCACTCAGTCAACTTGATGAAAAACAAAAAAAATATGCCAATATGATTAAGTCTTCTGGGCACACACTCCTTAGCTTAATTGAAGATGTTTTAGATATTTCAAAAATTGAGGCTGGAAAACAAACCAGTGAAATAAAACCCTTTGATTTACATGAACTTATTTATGAAACTCTACAGCCTTTTTTACCCAAAACAGAAGAAAAAGGTGTCAGGTTAACATCGCATATTGAACCTGATGTTCCTTTTCGTTTACTCGGTGATGAGCTTCACCTAAAACAAGTACTGACGAACTTCCTAAGCAATGCCTCAAAATTCACAGAACAAGGAAGTATTAAGCTTCTTGTACAAACATCATCCAATCCATCCATTTCACCTGTACGTATTCGTTTTCGCGTGATTGATACAGGCATTGGTATGTCCACAAAAGCACAAGAAAGTATCTTTGATAGTTTTGTTCAGGCTGATTCATCCGTAACACGAAAGTATGGTGGCACAGGATTAGGAACCACTATTTCCAAAGAACTTGTAACTTTGATGCATGGAGATATTGGCTTACACAGCCAAGAAGGCAAAGGCTCAGAATTTTGGTGTGAGATTCCTTTTCATCGCCACGAGGCGGTAAGCAAAGAAGAAGTTGCCACATCCACATCCTTTTCTGATGCCCGTATTCTCACCTTAATGAGTCCACAACTTTTACCCCAGTTTGCCGCCCCAATGGAGCGCTGGGGACAGAGCATACAATCCTCTCAGAATGTTATTGATTTGGTCACTTCTTTAAACAAAGCACATGAGCAAGCCAAACCATTTCATATTGCAATTATTGAACAGAATCTACTAGGGATGTCGCCTGAGCAACTAATTAAAACAGTTCGTGATAAAGATATTTTATCCGAAGTATCTTTTATTTTGGTTGGCGAACATTTTTCTCCCATAGAAAGTGCTTTATTGGTTGAGATGGGTTTCACCGCAGTATTATCATACCCTCTTATTGAGTCCCTATTATTTAACGCCATTCACGAAGTATGTGTTGGTAAACAAATCAACCACGGTATACCTTCAATCACTGATTATCACAAACGTAAAAACCAGCAAAAACTCCATATCCTTGTCGCCGAAGATAATGTGGTTAACCAAGAGGTTATTCAAGCATTTTTAGAACTGATGGGACATCAAGCTTATATCGTCGATGACGGCGAGAAAGCACTGGATGCACTCACCGATGAAACACTTCAATTTCACTTGGCATTATTAGATAGTAACATGCCAAACATGTCTGGTCTGGATGTAATTAAAGCTTACCGATTTATTGAAACTGATGAACATATGCCCATGATTATTCTTTCTGCCGATGCTATTGATTCCAATATCAAAGACAGCCTAAAAATGGGTGCTGATGATTATTTAACCAAGCCTATTGAATACAATAAACTTGCAGCTACTATTGATAAGCTTACCCACCAAAAAAACACCAACCATACTATGCATGTCCAAGCACCTTTAACAGCAAACCACGAGTGGCAATATATCGACCCAATATTATTGAATAAACTTGCAACTATGTCCAAACGTGAGCATTTCGTAGAAAGTTTAGTAGAAAAATTTATTACTGAAACAGCAGAAAAACTAACACAATTGGAACAATGCCTAATCAACCATGAACTTCAAACATTTCTCGATATTTTCCATACACTTAAAGGCAGTTCTGGAGTTATCGGAGCAACACGTATTTACGAAATATGTATTAATGTTGAACAAGAGAAGCAACTCTCTGATCACATGATGAAGCAATATGTGCAACAGCTAATAAAAACAGTGGATAAAAGTGTGTCTGAGCTTTCACATTACATTCAAAGTCGTCATGCAAAAGCTCACATAGACACACACTAGAATTCAACCTGATTTCGCTGACTGTCGTTTCACAAGCCGCTCCATCATACGTAAATCTTTATCACGCAACTGTAATGCAGCATCTACCCAAATCGTTGTAATCGCCTCTAACTCTTCATATGTGACAGGGTTACAGCATCTTTTCGCTTTACGAAAAGCTTGAAAACCATTTTTAGCTCGGTTTTCCTTTTTGATGTAATCATATACAGCATCCTGACCATTACCATCTTCTACCAGAATGTCTACTATGCCTGCTTCATACATTTCTTCTGCAGTGTATAACTTACCACCAAGAATCATCTTCTCCGCTTGCGATTCCCCCACTTTTCTCACCAAAAAACTATATGCTCCCATACCTGGAAACAAGTTAAATAAAACTTCTGGCATCCCCATTTTTGCACTACGTTCAGCTATGACAACATCACTTGAAATTGCAGCTTCAAAGCCCCCCCCTAAAGCATCACCTTGTATTAATGCTAAAGTTGTTAGGTCACGATTAATTCCAGTGTGGTTTAAAAAAAGAACATCTATGCACGCCAATGCATAATGCATTAACCCGTCCCTATCTTTATCATTAATAAGTTTCATAAATAAATTTAAATCACCTCCCAAATTAAAAACACCTGAAGATTGGGATGAAAGCACAATATACTGAAGACTCGAATGTTTTGGCAAAGTTTGAAGCTCAACAAACCAGTTGTGAATACTCTGCAGTAAATCCAAAGTAAAACATGATCTTGGCTTTGCATTCATTCGGAACCATGCTAACTCATGATCCTCCTCATATGTAATATCAAGTGAACTAAATTCTCTCTCTACAATGGGTTGTATTTTTAAGTTTGTATTTTGTTGCATAATGCACCTCTTATTTGTTGTATTTGTGACGTATGCCACAGCATGAGGTTCAACCGCACTTCAATAGGTGTCAATTTTTTGTTAGTGCTTAGCGTGGTATTTTTTTACTATAAATTTCAATATGTTCATTAAATAAACAGTTTACAGCTATGGTGTATGTAGTTCAAAAAAGATATAATTTGCCTACTATGCCTTCAAAATGGAAACAACATCTCACCCTCCAATTACCGCAAGTAGAAACCAGTCCTATTTGGGTTCATGCTTGCTCTATGGGTGAAGTTGCTTCTGTTTCGCCACTCATTGACCGCATGATAAACCTGCAACACCGTATCCATTTAACGGTAGTCACACGCACAGGTTTTGCCCATGCCAAACGTTTATTTGGCGATGCCATTACTATAAGTTGGTTGCCTTGGGATTTACCTTTTCTGATGCGACGATTTATCCAACATCTACAACCATCATTGCTCATTTTATGCGAAACAGAGTTTTGGCCGGGCATGCTCAAGGCATGTAAAAAACGAAATATTCCTATCATTGGCATCAACACACGTATTTCTGACCGCTCATTTCCCAAATATTATAAAACACGTAAATTATGGCAGCGATGGTTAAGTGCTGTCACATTATTCTTAGCACAAAGCCCAATGGATGCGCAACGGTTACAGCAAATTGGTGTGCCTACAACCAAGATAAAAACAGTAGGCAACTTAAAATTTGCTATACAAGCTCCCGATGTGGATGCGAATCAAATACGACACATGATAGACCCCTCAGCACAACGCCCCATCCTTATCATTGCCAGCACCCATGCTGATGAAGAAGCACAAATCCTAAGCTTGTTAAACAAATGGCAACATATACAA
>JALSZC010000056.1 GCA_027059605.1 Ghiorsea sp.
AGTAGCATCATCAATAAACTGATGCGTAAAAAGACTAAAATTCCAACCAAAATATCTTGCTCATCAGGAAGGGGGAACATCTTAACTTAACAAGGTGGGGATAGATTCAAAAATGCGGCGGGTGTAACTCACCAGTGTTTCTACCATCCAAGGTGCCGCAATCACCATCACCACAAACACAGCAATAATTTTAGGTACAAAAGTTAGTGTCATCTCTTGAATCTGGGTCACAGCCTGAAACAATGAAATCGCCACCCCCACCACCAATGCCACCACCAACATAGGCATGGATAACATCAATATCATTTCAAGAGCTTCTTTACCGTAGTTAATGACTAAGTCGGGGTTCATACCTGACTATTAAGCAAAGCTGTTGCCAAGTGATAGCCTAGACAATACAGTATCAGATAATTATTATATCATCTTTTAATAATATAAAACACGGAGACACCATGAAAATATCTAAAGTTATAACCGCTGGACTAGTATTGGGAAGCCTAAGTGTTGCCACAACATCTTTTGCTGCCGATGAAACAGCACTCAAACAAGAGGGCATTCAAATCATCAAACAATTTGGAGGCACGCTTAAACCCCAGCTGATTAAAGCCATGAAAGAAGGTGGTCCTGTCCACGCTATTGAAGTTTGTGCAAACAAAGCCCCTGCTATCGCCAAGCAACTTAGCCAAGAAACAGGTTGGAATGTCAAAAGAGTGAGCCTAAAAGCACGCTCTACTTCTGCCAAACCAGATATGTGGGAAGAAAAAGTATTAAAAGACTTTGATGCCCAGCAAGCAGCAGGAAAACCTGCAGGTAAACTGATGGCGACAAGCATGAAAGATGGAAAGTTTCGTTTGATGAAAGCGCAAGGTGTACAAGGTGTTTGCTTAACTTGCCATGGTACAAATATAAAACCTGAAGTCCGCGCTGCACTTCTAAAACACTACCCCAATGACCAAGCAACAGGTTATAAACTGGGTCAAGTACGTGGTGCTTTTAGCCTCACAAAAGTGTTAACAGACTAAACACACTAAACTAAAGAGGCTAAGTGCTTTAGCCTCTTAATGTTTCCACATCAGATTGAAAGTTTTGCATCACTTGTTGAAGTGCTGCTGTATTTTCAGCTGATTGCTCAGTTAATGGTAAACGAAGTTCACCAGACATCCAACCCAGTAATTCACATGCTTTTTTCACAGGAATCGGGTTGCTTTCCACAAACATGGCATCGGTTAAATGTTGAAGTGCAAAGTGCATAGCTTTGGCAGTTTCAAAGTCTTTGGTAACGACTGCATTTACCATAGCTTTCATGGTTTTGGGTGCAATATTCGATACCACAGAAATCACACCTGATCCACCCAATGTCATAAAGGGTAATACGCTGGCATCATCACCAGAGTAGAACAAAATACGCCCATCACATGCCATCATGGTGCGGGTAAGTTGCGCCATATCTGCAGTCGCATCTTTGATGGCTACGATATTGGTAATATGCGACAAACGTGCCACGGTTTCAGGCTCCATGTTTGAAGCTGTACGTCCTGGTACATTGTACAAAATTTGTGGAATGTGCACGGCATCGGCAATGGCTTTATAATGCTGATAAATGCCTTCTTGGGTTGGTTTCACATAATACGGTGAAATCAACAGCGAAGCATCTGCGCCAAGGCTTTTTGCAGCCTTGGTTAGCTCAATAGATTCCGCAGTGTTATTGCTTCCCGTACCTGCAATAACTGGCACACGACCATTCACTTGTTCCACAGCAATACGAATCACTTCTTTATGTTCGGCCACACTTAATGTTGCAGCTTCACCTGTGGAGCCCGCAGGCACAACACCATCAACGCCACCTTCAATCTGACGCTCCAAATGCGCACGAAAGGCTTCTTCATCCACTTTACCATTCTTAAATGGTGTCACCAACGCTGTCATTACACCGTGAAACATACTGCCTCCAGAATCACACTACCTAAGCACGAAATATAGCCATATCCATCCGTCATTGTCACGTCATCAAACGTCCACTTTCGATTTAGGCACCATCACCACATTGATTTGCCCACGCACAGGGTCTGCGGATAAAATTTCAACTTGAATTTGATCGCCCAAACCCAAGCTAAATGTGCCATCTTTACTCGCCAATCGATGGTGAACTTCATCCAAATTCAACATTTTACCCAAATCATCCACATTCAATGATGCCTCAGCAAAAGTATCTTGTAAGGAAAGGAAAATACGGCGTTTGCTTACGCCAGACACCGTTGCCCCCATCACCTTGCCCACATCTTTTTTGTGATACAAAGCAGCCAACATCGCTTGGGTATCCCATTCTGCACGTTGTTGTTTACGCTCTTGAATGGATACATGATTACCCACAGCTTCCAAATCAATGCGCTTGGGTTTCTCGCCTGCCAACACAGCTTTAAGCCTACGATGGGTGGTCAAATCGGCATAACGACGAATCGGGCTGGTAAAATGCCCGTAACAATCGTACGCCAAACCAAAGTGACCTGCATTTTCAGTGGTATATTTGGCTTGCTGCATAGAGCGCAACACCAACTTGTGCAAAATCGGTGCAAAAGGTTTGCCTTCAGCAGCATGTAATGCTTGCTGCACATCTTTAGGGCGCACATCTTGTCCATCAAGGTGTCTGATTTTCATGCCAAATGCACCCAAAAATGCATTGAGTTTTTCAATGGCTTCACGCTCTGGTGCAGGGTGAATCCTAAACAATTGCTCCACATGTTTGGCTTCTAAGAACTCAGAAACTGCTGTGTTTGCAGCCAGCATCATTTCTTCAATCAGCTTGTGCGCCACATTGCGCTCTGTCCCAGCAATATCTTCAACCTTATCATCTTTAAGCACAGCACGAACTTCAGGTAAATCTAGCTCTAAAGCACCACGTCTTGCCCGATTTTTCTCTAACATATGATACAAACCCAAAGCTGCATCCAACATCTCACGGACATTTGCTGCTTTGATAACTTTGCTGTTACCACCTTCAAGGTATTCAGCAGCTTGTTCATAGGTCAAACGTGCTTGGGAATGAAACACAACATTATACACCCGTGCCGAGCGCCGTTTTCCACCTGCGTCAAAACGCATACGCACAGCCATTGCTAACCTATCCACATGTGGATTAAGTGAACACAAACCGTTAGATAGCTTCTCAGGCAGCATAGGAATCACACGGTCTGGGAAATAAAACGAATTGCCTCGTGACAAAGCTTCAACATCCAATGCAGAGCCTTCTTTTACATAATGTGCCACATCAGCAATGGCTACCCATGCCTCAAAACCATCACCACGTGGGGTTACACAAATCGCATCATCAAAATCACGCGCATCTGCACCATCAATGGTCACAAACGGCAAATGCGTCAAATCCAAACGGTCTTTTTTATCTTTAACGCGAATACGTTCAGGAATCGCATCCGATTCTGCCAATACTTCAGCAGGGAATGTTTCCGACAAGGCTTGCTCAGCGACAATCAAATCCACCAATTTCTTCGGTGTTAAATCATCACCCAACACCTCAATAATTTTGCCTCTTAAAGGATTAGTACCACGTTGAATTTCAACACGCACCCAGTCACCATGCTTAGCACCTGCTGTATCATGACGTTTAATCAAAATCGCTTGCTGCATCCGTTTTGAGCGTGGATACGCAAAGCCCATATCATGTTCAATTTTAAATTCAGCAGTGATTTCACTTGCTGCTTCTTCCACAATGCGAACCAACACACCTGCTTCACGCCCACGACGCATTATGGTGCGAACTTCTACCTTATCGCCATGCATCACATCGCGCATTTCATCGACGGACAAGAACACATCCTCATCGCGACCTTGCACATCAACAAAACCAAATCCATCAGGGTGCGCCGATACTGTGCCTATCCATGTTTTACGGCTTACTTTACGCTCACGACTATCATCACGAAATTTACGTTTGCGCACTGCTGGAGCTTCACCCCAAGCGAATGCAGCAGATGTTTGCTTTTCCTGTCTGTCACGACGTTTACCACGACGCGGTTCACCGCTTTGCTGTTCTTGTGTTTTTCGTCTAGAAGGCTTTCTGCCTTCAAGCTTTCGCTTAGATGATTTAGGTTTAACTGTTTCACCTTGCTTGGTTTGTGCAGGTGGCTGCGATGGCCACGGCGAAGAGCTTGGTGCTTCGCTTCTTTCCTGCTTTGTTCTACTTGAACGACGTTTTGCGGAATTACCGCGTTTTTCTTTCTTTCTTACCACTAAAATACTCCAATCATACTAGAAAAGCATCGCTCTGAAACAGCTCAATCTTCTCTACGGAGCAATACTAGCATTATTTTTCAATAAGTTCCGTATAAATATCATCCAAGCCCTGCATCATAGCAGTAATAGAGTAAGCCTCTGCCCGCTCACGCGCTGCATTGCGTGTACCACGCGACCAATTCATCATCAA
>JALSZC010000057.1 GCA_027059605.1 Ghiorsea sp.
TTTGATGGATTGCCTTGATTATCTTCATTCATGAAACCTCTCCTTGTTCAATTTAGGTACTCAGCGATTAGATTACCTGCTGCCTAATTTTTGGGTCAGCCCAAGCCTAAGCTAGGTTGGCGATAAGGTTGATTTATATTTATACCTCTACCCGAAACTCAATTTTATCATCCAAATTGGAGGTGATGACTTTGCAAACACCGTGACCAGGGTTGGTTTCTTTGGTGATGGTCACCAAGTCATACTTGGACAAAATCTTTAAATCATTGTTTAGGCTGATAGGGCTTCGGTTTAAGGCTTTTGCCAAATGAGAAAAAATAGCTGTTTTTTCTTTCCTTAAATACTTCACTAAATTCGTGCGCTCAGGCTTGAGCAAAAGCATCAAATCTTTGGCATCCACCCATATGGTCTTTTTGGGTGTAATCGCTTTGCCGCTATCTATTTCTTTTGCAGTTTCTTTGGCTGATGCAAAGAAATCAGAAAGGGTACCTGCTTTGATTTCAATACTCATTGGATATACTCCTTAATCTCCTGCTCAAATTGCTTCACTAAATCTTCATAGCTGGTGAAATCATCAACGGGTGAAATTTCACCAAAATAGTGTTTATGGTGATAATCATGGGCATTGTCGTAACCGATAACCCGACCATTATCGCCTTGGAATAGGCTGTGATTGATATATGCGATACTGTATTTCACAACCTTACCACTACCATCTTGCCAAACTTCGATTTTAATCGTTCCACCACCTTTCTTTTGTGGAATCGTGTAGCTTTCATCGACAACTTTTAGGTATCGAGTTCTTTTTCTTTGACCCATGATAACGAATCATAGCAGACAAATAAATATTTATAAAGCTGTGTTGTAATAACTAACTCTAAACTGACTACAACTCGATTCAGCATAACTTAGATAGGTAAAAGGGTCGCATCAAGCTAAGGCAATGTTATATAATGGTTTAAAGCCTATATTGGTGGAAATAAGTGCTTAGATGTCTCTTTGGAGAGTGAAACCGTTGTTTTAGGGTTTACGTGGCTTTAGTTCTTGAGCATTTGCCTGTTCTCATCCATGCTTGCTTGTATGAAACAAGCGCAAACAATCTTAACCATTAACGCCCAAGGGCGAGGATTTACGAATTTCACAAGAGAGCTGCAAAGTTGGATAGCAGAGCAGGGCATACAAACAGGGCAGGTGACGCTTTTTGTGCAACACACCAGTTGTTCACTCATGATTCAAGAAAATGCCGATCCTGATGTTCTCACAGATATGGAAATGTTTATGAATAAACTTATTCAAGATGGTGATCCTGATTTCTTACATAGAGATGAAGGGGATGATGATATGTCTGCGCATATACGCATGGCGTTGACGGCGGTGTCGCTGACTATTCCTGTCACACAAGGCAGAGCGGCTTTGGGCATTTGGCAGGCTGTATATCTTTATGAACATCGCTATGCGCCTATACAGCGGCGTGTAATGTTGCATCTTATTGGCGAATAAGAGGAATCATGGACTATAAAATTGTAAAAAAAGATACGCTTTATCAGGGCTTTTTTAGGTATGAAGGTTTTACAGTTGAGCATGACACATTTAAGGGCGGCTCGCTGAGTATAGAGCGCGAGCTTTTGGAGCGTGGTGACGCGGTGGCTATTTTATTGTATGACAAACAATACGATGAAGTGTTATTGATTGAGCAGTTTCGTATTGCGCCTGCGGTGCGTGATGATAATGCTTGGATGATTGAAGTGGTGGCGGGCATGTTGGGTGAAGGCGAAGATAAAGTGCAGTGCGCTATTCGCGAATCCATTGAAGAGGCAGGTTATGAGCCGTTTGATGTTCAATTCTTGGGCAAAACCTATGCCTCACCTGGTGGCACATCGGAATGTTTGTATATGTATTTGGGTTATGTGGATAAAGATAAACCTGTATCCGAAGGTGGTGGCTTGGATGAAGAGCATGAAGATATTCGCAGTTTTTGGGTGTCGCGTGAGGAAGCTGTACAAATGGCAAAAGATGGGCGCATTAACTCTAGCGTGCCTATGCTTACCATCATGCTAGCATTTGGTGTGGGTGGGGTTGTTTTACCTGCTTAGTGTTAAGGCATAAATATAATATGCAAAAGGGGTTGAATTTTAAAAACAAAGCCTTATACATTAGAATATGATAATATATTAACAGGAGAGTAGTGATGGCAACAGTTGATTTAACAGCAGAAAATTTTGAAGAAAAGGTAAGTAGTAGTGCTATCACTATTATTGATTTTTGGGCACCATGGTGTGGGCCTTGCAAAGCTTTTGCACCAACCTATGAAGAGGTATCAGAGAATCATCCTGATGTGATGTTTGCTAAAGTAAATACTGAAGTTGAACAACAATTGGGTGCGCAGTTTAATATTCGCTCCATCCCAACATTGATGGTGATTCGTGATAATATTGTGATTTTTTCCCAAGCTGGAGCACTACCCAAAAATGCATTGGAAGATTTGGTGAAACAGATTAAAGAAGTGGATATGGATGAAGTGCGTGCTGCTGTGGCAAAAGAGCAGGCAGAAAAGAAATCATAACAAAACTTTGAGACTGTTTATATTAAAGCCTTCGTAACTTATTTTGTGTTACGGAGGCTTTTTTATGGCATTACCTTTGCGTTCTTTTGTATGCTCTGCTATATATAATTGGAAGTAGAGTTGAGGAGCCAAGTATATGGATTGGAATAGGCGCAGCCATGCACAAAAGCTAAATAGTAAACAAAAGCGTTTTTTACAATGGGCATCATTTCTTTTGTTATTGGTTTTTGTTGTAACTTACTTGGTGTATTAATCGGTTTCTTCAGCAAGGGGTCGCCAGAATCTAAGCATAGGTTCAGGGACTTGCTCCAGTTGATTTAATATAGGGCTAGCGCACCACTTACGAATCAAATCGGCATCCAAGGCAGGGTCAATGAGGCGGAACCCTGCTTCACCACTTTGGCGTGTGCCCACTGCATCGCCTGCACCGCGATGTTGCAGGTCTGCTTCTGCAAGTTGTAAGCCATCATGGCATGTAGTCATCAGTTTTAAGCGGTTTTGTGCGGTTTCAGTGGCGATTTTGCTGGGTATTAACATGCAATAACTTTGTAAGTCTGACCTACCTACGCGCCCTCTAAGTTGATGCAATTGGGCTAAGCCATACATATCCGCATGTTCAATCACAATGACTCGTGCTTCAGGTACATTTACACCCACTTCAACCACGGTGGTGGATACAATCAGCTTACAACTACCATCAGCAAAAGCGTTCAGTGCAGCTTGTTTATCCTTGGGTTTCATTTTGCCATGTAAACCCAGTACATTTTCTTGCGGAAAGCGTTGTTTTAAAGTTTCTAAACGTTCATTGACGCTGACCATATCATCATCTTCATCAATGCGCGGTACAATCCAGTAAACCCTGCCATCTTGAGCAAGCATACGTTGCACTGCATCGGCAAGCGCTGGCATTTTATCGGCTGCAATGACTCGTGTTTCAATGGGCTTGCGTCCTTGGGGTAGCCCTTGCATGATGCTTAAGTGCATATCGCCATATAAAGCCAATGCCAATGAGCGAGGGATAGGCGTGGCAGTCATGGCAAGCAAGTGGACGGCTTGGTTTGTATTCTTTTCTGATAATGCCCAGCGTTGTTGCACACCAAAGCGGTGCTGTTCATCAATCATGGCAAGTCCAAGGTCTTTAAATATCACATCATGAGTGAGTAGGGCATGTGTGCCTACGAGCACATCAATATCACCTGCTGCCAATGCTTTGAGCATGGTGTTACGTTCTCGTTTTTTGGTGCTACCTGTGAGCAGTGCTACGCTGATATGGTGCGGTTCTAATAGTTCCTTTAAAGTTTCGGCATGTTGTTGCGCCAAGACTTCGGTAGGAGCCATGATAGCACTTTGTCTGCCGTGTGCTGCAAGGCGAACCATGCCAAGAGCTGCAATCCAAGTTTTGCCTGCGCCCACATCACCTTGTAATAAGCGGTGCATGCGTTTTCCTGAACTCAAATCATCACCAATCTCTTGCCAAACATGTTGTTGCCCTGCAGTGAGCTCATAGGGCAAAGCCTTGATAAATGTTTGTTCTTTGTCTGTTGCAACCATTGGAACTGTTTTTACTTCGGCTTGTTTTCGTTGGTTTTGCATAAGCTGCAAATAGACCAGTAATTCTTCAAGTTGCAGTCGTGTTAATGCTTGCTGCATGGTTTCTGAGTCGGGTGCAAAATGTTCGTTGTTGTGCAACAGGCTTAAAGCTTGAACAAGGGTAGGGAAGTTGGGTAAATGTTTATCCAAGGGGCTCTGTGCTTCTTTGGCAAGCATTTGCACGGCTTTTCTTATCCACCCGCCCACTTTTTTGCCATTAAATCCTGCCA
>JALSZC010000058.1:0-2827 GCA_027059605.1 Ghiorsea sp.
AAGCTTAGATGTTTTCTTTCTGAATTTGAAGTAAAATTGGTGCTTTAGGACGTTGTGGTACACGAATTTGTTCGAGCTTAAAGCTAATGTTATGTAAATGTTTGGCTTGAAGCCAGGTGGTTACCTGTGCTGCTTCAGAGTCACCACCGTGATGTCCAGGGTAAAGCATGATACTTACTCGTCCGTTTGGTGCGAGTAGTTGTAAGCTTTGTTTTAGGGCAAGAATGGTAGTGTCTGCATGTGTGATGATGCTTTTGTCGCTATTGGGTAGCCAACCAAGATTAAACATGATGGCTTGAATATGACCATGTTTGTCTTGTGGTATGTGTGTCATCATGTGTTCATGACCGTGTAGAAAAAATACCTGTTCGCATGGTTCATCTTGTAGTCGTTGCGTAGTGCTATGTATCGCTTCTTGTTGGACATCAAAACCGTAGAGTGTTCCTGTTTTTCCTATAGCTTGAGCTAAAAACAGTGCATCAAAGCCATTGCCAAGGGTTGCATCGATAACAGTATCACCAACTTGAATGTGAGCACTCAACCATGCTTGTGCCATGCTTGTGAGATGCATTTATTCTTCGAGCAAGCTCATGGTGCGCGACACCTGTGCAGCAAAACCCGCTGCTGCATCACGAATTCGCTCTTGGAAACGACTGGATACTCCCATTAAATCTTCAATAACCATGAAGTCCATACAGATGACACTACATTCCGTTTTTGCTGTAAAACGAAGCCGTGATGCTTTACCATCCATAATTTTGTGCAGACCAAGCAACTCACCTTTTTTAACCGCTCCTGAATAGTTGTTACCTTCATATAAGTGAACTTCACCTTGCAGGATAAGTTCTACATGACCCATGTATTTATGTTCAGGTTTAATCGTGTGGTTAGCAGGGTATGTTGTGTTCCATGCACGTTTAGCGAGCATAAAACGGAGATCTGTAGGTAAACAAGAAAAGATAGGGGACATGGTTAGGTCGGCAACACGCCTTCTCAGTAAAGATTCTTTAGAGAACTGCATGTGTAAGTCGGGGTGCTTTAAGAAGGCTTGCTTGAGTTCTTTGGCGGTGATACGCAAGAGGGATGTGTTTTTTGTAGCAACAACAGTTGCATTGCGAACAGCACCTTTAAGCATGGCACCTTCGCCCAATAAATCTCCAGAGTGCAGATGGTTTAGCAAGGATAGGCTACCTTGGTTGTCACTGCTAACAGCAAGCTCACCATCCAGTACAAGGTAAATATAATCTGCAGTATCACCTTTGCGAAATAAAATGCCGTTTTCGTGCAATCGTATAGTGCGCATTTTTAACTTCATCATACCAAAGGTCTTGCTCAAAGGGGTGTAGTCTGTGCCTACAAAAGGCTGTGTTGGCTTAGACTTTACGTCTTCCCCATATTGTTCAACCAAGGCTTCGGCATCTGAGGGGTGTTCTTGAGATAGTAGATGGTATGCTTTGCGTGCTTCAAGTATGGCACGAATCTCATGCCCTGTTTGCAGGAGTTGCTTTGCAAGGCGGATGTGAAAAATAGGGTCATTAGGGTGCATTGCACAAAGCTCTTTAAGTTTGCGAAGTGAGCTTTTTTGACGTCCTGTCAGCCTACGAGTCCCCAATATTTTATCTCCTGTTTAGCCAGCGCACTGCACTATATATATCATGATACTTTTTTAAAGGTGATATATGTCACCAAGTAAGATTCTTGAAGCGATGGATTGAGGCTTCTGTAGGTACGGGGGTATTGTTTATCAGTGTTTGGCTAAATAATTGGCTGTACCAAGGAATAAGTAGGCTGCCTCTGGAGCCAAAGCCGTTAAATATGGCAATGTTTTTGTATTTTGGGTGAAAGCCAATAAAGGGTTGTTTATCCAAGGTGGTGGGGCGAACACCTGCCTGATGTTGGGTAACTTTAAAGTTGTAAGATTCATGGAAAACATCTGCTGCAAATGCTAACAGTTGTTGCTTGGATGTTTCGAGTAGGCTGGGGGTTGTTATTGTTGTATCAAATGTTGCACCAACCTTGCAGGTGTTTTTGTTGATGGGTAGTAACCATTTCCCTTTGTTGATGATGGCATTAGGCAAGTTGTTGTTGGTGTTGCAAGTGATGATTTCACCATGAGCCGGTTGCAGTGGAAGTTGTGAAAATAACGGGTTGTGTATCATGCGATAACCTTCGCAATAGATGATGATTTGGTCTGTGTTTTGGGCTTCAAACTTACGGTAAGTTATCATGTTATTTTCTTCAAAATATTGAGACAAAGCATTTAAGAGGATATTGGTGTCTAGCCAAGCTGTGTGATGCTGTGTGATACCTCCATGTTCAGCGTGAAGCTGTTGAGGTGGTGATTGTTTGTCTAAGAATGCGCTATATTTCTTGTTTTTTAGGCGTTTTTCGCAATTTGTACGTTCTTTTTGCGAAGAAAACAGGCGAAACATCGGTTTTTCATGGAAACATTGCATGCCAAGCTTCTTTTCAATGTTTTGGTAAAAATTTCTAGCAAAGACAAGCATTTCAGGCGTGTGTTCCGCCAAAACAAAGCGTTGCCCCGTCACAGGGTTAATAAGACCTGCGGCAACGCGTGATGCGGAAGGTTGATTGTCGGCATAAACATGCGCTTTTTTACCTTGTTGTAATAAGCCCCACGCCAATAAGCTGCCAGCCAAACCGTTGCCGACAATGATGACAGGTTGTTTGTTTGAGCTAGCCTTGATGGGAAACATGTGGCGAGCATAAAGCATAGTTTAAGTGCTTCAAAGGTTTGTCATTTCGACCGTGGCGTGCTCTACGGTTAATTTTTTTCTTCATTTCTTTGTCATCAAAGAAACGAAGC
>JALSZC010000058.1:2927-16667 GCA_027059605.1 Ghiorsea sp.
GCCTTGATGGGAAACATGTGGCGAGCATAAAGCATAGTTTAAGTGCTTCAAAGGTTTGTCATTTCGACCGTGGCGTGCTCTACGGTTAATTTTTTTCTTCATTTCTTTGTCATCAAAGAAACGAAGCCTAAATCCGCAGGACAGCGGATTTAGGCGCACTTTAGTGTGGAGCTTGTCCCCTGAGAGGCATGGATGCGTCGCCCTTAATATCTGCGTATATCCTCACAAAAGCTGGAAATCGGGCGCAAAACAAAGCGAGTTTTGCTTTTCTCCCTTCTTCCACCTTTGGCTCGGCGCAGCTATAGCAGGGGGATATGTTCAGTTTGTATCGATAGTGGCTTACTTGTTTTATTTCTTCGTGTGCTTCGTGCTCTTCGTGGTTCAATGTAGTCAGCTTTATGAAAAACAAGTATTGTGCGACCATTCATAATCAATTTGGTAAAGAGGAGTTTATCATGGCAAGAGCAGCAGCACGTCACCTTTTGGTGAGTACAGAAGAAGAATGCTTAAGAATTAAAGAAGAAATTGAAGCAGGTTTGGATTTTGCTGAAGCGGCTAAAAAATATTCATCATGCCCTTCTAAAGCACAAGGTGGGGACTTGGGTGAGTTTGGTCCTGGTCAAATGGTTCCTGAATTTGATAAAGTGGTGTTTTCTGCGGATGTGGGAAGTTTAGAAGGCCCTGTAAAAACCCAATTTGGCTATCATTTGTTGGAAGTTACAGCACGCGGTTAAATAGTCATGTCGGAGCAAACCACTTGGCATAAGCATATCAACGAGGCGGACTGGGAAGCTTTGTGTGATGGCTGTGGTAAGTGTTGCATGCATAAGTTTGAAGATGAAGATACAGGCGAGATTTTAAGAACGAATGTCGCCTGTAAGCTTTTTGAAGCTAGCACATGCCGTTGTACACAATATGAACAAAGGTTTTTGCAAGTACCTGAATGCTTGGATATTCGTAAACTTACAGATGCTGAAATGTTGTGGTTGCCGCAAACATGCGCATACCGCTTAATATTTGAGGGTAAACCTTTGCCTCAGTGGCATCCACTGAACAGTGGTGATGCAAGGTCGGTGAATAAGGCAGGGCATTCGATGTCGGGCTTGTCAGTTTCTGAAGTTGATGTGCCAGAAGATAAAATTGTGGATTATATTTTAACATCTTAGGTAATAAGTGCTAGACTTGCTTAATGAATTTTTAGGGGTGATACACTGAACATTAAAAAATCAAAATTTCATCTGCATTTGTCAGGCTGTAAAGAAGGGCTTCAAGCTTTGCAGCATTTGGCAGATCAGGCTTGTGAAGGGGTTTGTTTGAATGCGATTCAAATTAACCGTATCGCTTTGGCACTGGATGAATTGTTTGCCAATATTCATGCACATGGTTATGCCAATCAGGGTGGGGATATTGATTGTTCAGCAAAGTGGACTGGACATGAAGGAAAGCCTTGTCTCTTAGAAATAAAATTACGTGATTATGCACCAACCATTGAAGATATATCTACTTGTCAAGGTGTTGATCCTGCAACACTCAAAGAGCATCCCGTTGCAGGTGGTTTAGGCATGCATTTGATTTATGCCATTACCGAAACCTTTGAGCATACCCCGCTTGAAGATGGCAATCAGTGGCGGTTGGTATTTAATTTGAAAGAAGAGGATGAAAAAACATGAGTTTACATATTGAAGTTGAGCATGCGGGAAAACAAGCAACGGTAAGTGTGCAAGGGGATGTCACCATCCAAACATCACCTGAGTTGCGCAATGAACTCAAACCCTTGTTTGCAAGTGATGTGGAATGCATTCATGTGAAGCTTGATGGTGTGGAATTCATGGATTCATCAGGTATTGCAACCTTGGTGGAAGGCTTGCAATGGAGCAAAGCATCGGGTGGTCGCTTTGTACTCTCTGGTTTGAGTGAAACAGTGCGTGATGTGTTTGAGCTGGCAAAACTCGATACCATTTTTGAAATCGAAGCGTAATACTTTATGAGTTATAAGGACATGCGTGATTTTATTGCCGACTTGGAAAAGCGCGGTGAACTCAAACGCATACAAACAGAAGTTAGCACTGAGTTGGAAATAACGGAGATTTCACAGCGTGTTTTAGAAGCGGGTGGTCCTGCGTTGTTGTTTGAAAATGTAAAAGATTATGATATGCCAGTGTTGACCAATTTGTTTGGTAAAGATACACGTATTGCTTTGGGTATGGGGCGAGAGTCGGCAAGTGAGTTGCGTGAAATTGGTGAGTTGTTGGCTTTTTTGAAAGAACCTGAACCACCCAAAGGTATGAAAGATGCATGGGAAAAACTTCCTGTGTTGAAGAAAGTTTTGCATATGTCGCCGAAAATTATCAGTAAAGCACCTTGGCAGGAAGTGGTGATGAAAGGTGATGCGGTTGACCTTGATAAACTGCCTATTCAAACCTGCTGGCCAGAAGATGCCGCACCTTTGATTACTTGGGGTTTGGTAGTCACCAAAGGCCCGCACAAAGAAAGACAAAACTTGGGCATTTATAGACAACAAAAAATTGCCAAGAATAAACTGATTATGCGCTGGCTTAAACATAGAGGTGGGGCAATTGACCATCAAGAAGCAAGTCAAAAAGAAAAACGTGAGCCGTTCCCATGTGCCGTGGTGATTGGTGCAGACCCTGCGACTATTTTAGCTGCCGTAACACCTATTCCAGACACACTTTCTGAATACCAGTTTGCAGGCTTGTTGCGCAATGAAAAAACACGTTTAACACCGTGTTCTATCGTAGATTTACAAGTACCAACCTCGGCAGAGATTGTGCTGGAAGGTTTTATTTCTTTTGATGAATATGCTGAAGAAGGCCCTTATGGTGACCATACCGGTTATTACAATGAAACCGAGATGTTTCCTGTGTTTACCGTAGAGAAAATAAGTATGCGCAAAGATGCAATTTATCATTCCACGCATACGGGTAAACCGCCTGATGAACCTGCCGTGCTTGGGCTTGCATTCAATGAAGTCTTTGTGCCGATTTTGCAGAAGCAATTTCCTGAAATTATTGATTTTTATTTGCCTATGGAAGGTTGTTCGTATCGTATGGCTGTGGTCTCGATTAAAAAGCAATATGCAGGGCATGCTAAGCGGATTATGTTTGGTGTGTGGTCGTATTTACGCCAATTTATGTACACCAAATTTATTGTGGTCGTGGATGAAGATGTGGATTGCCGAGATTGGAAGGAAGTGATTTGGGCGATGACAACGCGCTGTGACCCAGTGCGTGATTTCACGATGGCTGAACATACGCCGATTGATTATTTAGATTTTGCCTCACCTGTTGCAGGTTTAGGCTCAAAGGTGGGCATTGATGCCACCAATAAATGGCAAGGTGAAACCGACCGTGAGTGGGGCAGACCCATTACAATGACAGATGAAGTGAAACAACATATTGATGATATTTGGGAAGAATTGGATTTAGATTTATGACAAACAAACTGAACACAACATTATTGATTATTATGGATGGTTGGGGCGTAGGCTCTGGGCGCGATGATGATGCCATTGCTTTGGCAAATACGCCCAATTTTGACCGCCTCAAAAGCACATGCGCTTATACTGAAATCAATACGCATGGTAAGTTTGTTGGTTTACCATCCATGAAAGATATGGGTGGCTCGGAAGTAGGGCATTTAACCATGGGTGCTGGGAAAATTCTCGACCAAGGACCAACGCGGATTAACAATGCGATTGCTGATGGTTCTTTTTATGATTCTGAAGCTTTGGCGAAAGTGATTGCAGTGGGTCAAGAAGGTGGGGCAATTCACCTGCTGGGCTTATTGTCGGACGGTAATATTCATTCGCATATTGATCACTTTAAAGCAGTGATTACTTATGCGGATAAGCAGGATGTAGAGCGTTTATATGTGCATGCATCATTGGATGGGCGTGATGTGGGCATTCAATCTGCGCAAGATTATGTGTTGCAGTTAGAAGATTTGTTTGCAGAGATTAATGCCAAAGGTCATAGGGACTATGCCTTTGCTTCTGCATCAGGTCGTGAACATGCCATTATGGATAGAGACCAAGATTGGAGTAAAATTAAACGTGGTTGGGATGCTATGGTGTTGGGTGAAGCCGAGCATGAATTTGGCTCTGTAATCGAAGGTATCACAGCATTGCGTGCAACCAACCCAGGTCTTATTGACCAAGATATGGATACCTTCATTATTATTGATGATGACTTGAGAAAACCTAAAGCCGTGATTGAAAATGGTGATGCGGTGTTGATGATGAACTTCCGTGGAGATAGAGCTATCGAAATCACGGAAGCTTTTGAAATGGAAGATTTTAAAGGTTTTGACCGAGTTAAAGTACCTGATGTGCTATATGCAGGTATGATGGTGTTTGATGAAGATAGAAATATGCCTGAATTGCAATTGATGGGACCTACCCAAGTTGATTATCCATTGGGTAGATATTTGGTGGATAAAGAAATTAAACAGTTCCGCCTTACTGAAACGCAAAAATTCCCACATGTAACCTTCTTTTTTAATGGTGGTTATCGTAAACCATTGGATGATACCCTAGAAGATTATATCTTGATTGATTCGGACAAAGGTGTGTCATTTGCTGACAAACCAGAAATGAAAGCACCTGAAATTGCAGCTAAGGCTGTGGAGCTTATTGAAACAGGTGAGTATGGCTTTGGACTTATCAACTTTGCCAATGCTGATATGGTAGGACACTGCGGTAAACTAGAACCTGCTATTCGAGCAGTTGAAGCTGTGGATAAAGCAGTGGGTTTAATTGTAGATGCCTTAGAAAAACATGGTGGCAATGCCATTATTACAGCAGACCATGGTAATGCTGAAGAAATGGTGACGCATAAAGCCAGTGGTGATGAACCTTGCACCAAACATTCGGTGAATCCCGTACCATGTATATTGTTTAAAGCTGGTGGAAAATACCAGTTAAGTGAAGTAGCACAGCAGGACGTTGGGCTCGCAAACTTGGCAGCAACTATCTGTGATATGATGCAGATTGAAACGCCTAAAGATTTGGAGCCGTCCTTGCTTATGACCTAATATGATTAATATTTGGCTTAAGCTTTCTTTGTTTCGTAGTCTTACTTTTTTGTGGGCTACGCTTACAATGCCTTATATATCAAGCGCTAATGACCTTGATAAGCAAGTTCAAATCCCAGATGAAGTAAATGACGGGTTGAGTCAAAATATTGGCGATTCTGTGGATAGTTTTGCACTTATCATCTTATTGGCCGTGATAATTCTTCTTCTGTATCAACTTTGGCAGTTGCATGCCAAGTTACAACATAGTCAACATATGCTTGCTGAAAGTGAACAACGTTTTTGGCAGGTGTTAAAACATGTTCCTATTGGTGTTGCAATTTATAAGCAGGGTATTATTCAGTATCTGAATCCTTTTACACTGCGTTTGATTGGGAATAAGGCACTTGATGATGTGGTGGGCAGACCTATTACAGATTTTTTACATCCTGAGGATCATGAAAGTGTGTTAACACAAGCTGCAGATGTTACGCAAACGGGTGAAAGTGTTTGGGGGGTACCTGTACGCTATATTACACCAGAAGGTCGGCGTAAACAGCATGAAATGTTGGCAAATCGGACACGGCTTATGCTAGATGGTGAGCCTGTAACATTAACCATTGCTTTGGATGTTACCAAACAAAATCAGATGATTCGGGATATTAGGCAACAACATCGCATGTTGGATGTTATTTTGTCTTCATCACCAGTAGGGATTTGGATGCGTGATAAAGATGGTAGGTTACAATTTGTGAATGATGCTTATGCTGAGATGATTGGTGTGGATAAAAAAGCATTATTAGAAGTTGATGATGATTATACATTGGTTGACAGCGAAGAAGCAAATGCGCGTAAAGCATCGGATGAAATTTGTAGAAGTAGTGGGAGTACATATAGGTCGAGTGAATTTTATGCTGCTGCTGATGGCACATCGATGGTTTGCGAAGTGATTAAAGTTCCGTTGTTTGAAGATGATATTTATCAGGGTCTAGTTGGTTTTAGCTTGGATGTGACAAAGCGTGTTGAAGCTGAGATTGAACGTTCAGAGATTCAGAAAAAAGCTTTAGAAGCCCAGCATTTGGAGTCTTTAGGTGTGTTGTCAGGTGGTATAGCACATGATTTTAATAACCTTTTGGCTGTTATTTTAGGCAATGCCTCTTTAATAAGTAAAAGTTTACCTCAAGGCTCTAAAGAGTTTATTTTTATGCAACGCATTGAAGAAACAAGTAAGAAAGCAGCATCCTTATGTAAGCAAATGCTCACTTATGCAGGTAAGGGTACATTAAATATGGAACCCCTAGAGCTTTCGGAGTTGGTGCATGATATGTCCGTTTTACTTGAGGTGAGTTTATTAAAAAATGTTTCGGTAGATTATAACCTGCAGACAAACCTTCCTTATTTTGATGGTGATATTGCACAGATTCAACAGTTGGTGATGAATATGATTACGAATGCAAATGAAGCCATGCGTGAACACGGAGGAAGGATTGGTTTGCACACATATAGCATAGATTTAGCTGCAGGGGATGTGCAAGCTGCAGGCATATCACAGTGTGTAGGTGAAGTAAAATCAGGGACATATGTTTGCCTTGAGGTCAGTGATGAAGGTTGTGGTATGGATCAAGAGACACAACAACGGATTTTTGAACCGTTTTTTACTACCAAGTTTACAGGCCGAGGTTTAGGTATGAGTAGCATGCTAGGTACAGTACAGGGGCATGGCGGGCTTATTACGCTAGAATCAGAATTAAATCGTGGAACCACATTTAGGGTCTTTTTTCCTATAAGCCAAAGCGGAAAGGAACAGCGTATTGAAGGTGAGGATATAGCGCAGATGTCACATGCAGAAAAACGCGGTAAAGTGTTGGTTGTTGATGATGAATTGATTTTGTTAGACACAGTGCAAGCCATGTTAGAAGATTTGGGTTATGAAACCTTTTTGGCGGAAAATGGCAAGCAGGCACTGGATATATACCAAGCCAAGAAAGATGAGATTCATATAGTCTTGTTGGACATGACCATGCCTGAAATGGACGGCAAAGCTTGTGCCATAGAATTGTTGAAGATAACGCCTGATTTAAAAATTATTATTGCCAGTGGTTATGCTCAAGAGGATATATACAAGCAATTTAAGGATATTCATTTGGCAGGTGTGGTGCAAAAACCCTATGACTTCCAACGTTTACAAGAGGTGATGTTTTAGTCGCGCTTGAGAGCTTTAGAGATACTGACAAAGTCTTGTAAATTGAGACCTTGTGCATGTTGTTCTAAGAAGTTTAAAGTTTCTTTGTGTGGGTGAGCTAGCATAATGCAGCTATCTTTGCGTTTAACACATGAAAGCATGGAGTTCCAAGCATGTTGTAGTGCATCAGAGGTCACTGCGTGATCTAAGAATACATCACGGGTATTCCAAAGAATGCCTGCTTTTTGTGCTGTTTCTGCAGCTATGGAAGTCGAAGATGTTCGTGAATCAATAAAAAATAAGCCGTGCTTTTTACATAATTCCATTAACCATAGCATAGCTTTTGGGTTGGATGTGAGTTGCGACCCCATATGGTTATTCACACCTTCAACATAAGGTACTTTGGCTAAAGCTTGCTCAAACACTGTAGTAAACGTTTGCTTGTCCATATCTTGATGCAAATAAAACTTTTCCATTTTTTGCTGGTATTTGGGATTGGCAGTTTGCATGGGCATATGCAGCATCACTTGCATGCCATGTTGGTGTGCCATCATAGCTGCTTCTTTAGCATGAGGAGCATCGGGTAGAATAGATACTGTGATGGTGTAAGGAAGTGCAATTAAACGCTCTAAGGCATGTAGGTCATAACCAATATCATCAATAATCAGGCTTAATACATGCCTGTTTTCAGTAGGGTGGGCAATTGTTTGTTCCGTTGAATCCTTGAATACAGGGTCAGGAAGCTCATCTTCAAAGGTAAGCACATAAGTATCATCAAGTAATGGTTCGATAATCTGTGCTATATCTGGTTCAGCTCCCATATTGAGTGCGCTGTCAGAAGCAAGTGTTTGGGAAGTCTTGGACGCAGGCTTTTGCCCACCAGCTACCCATACCAAAAATACAATAAGTACGAGTAAGATAGTGAGTAAAAGCTTAAACCAAAGTGCCTGCTGCTGTTTCTTTTTTTTAGTTTTTTTCTTCAAGTGTTGTTTAAGAAGACTTTGAAAGTACGTGTAACCCTTGGAGTAAGTCTGTTGCGCGTTGTAATTGTACGTCTTTGGTTAAACGTTCAACCATTTGTGGGCTTGGATGACCAGGTACAGTTTCCTCTTCCTTTTTAGTTTTGGTTTTACCATTGCCGTTGGCAAGGTGCCCTTTCATATTGGCTTCAAAAATACGAGAAGGTCGGTTGCTGCCATCATCTTCAATTTTCAGGCGTACGGCTTTAACTTCTACGTCTGGATCAATGCCTGTAGCTTGAATAGAGCGTCCGCTAGGTGTGTAATATAAAGAAGTGGTTAATTTAAATGCAGAGCCATCAGATAGTGGGATGATACGTTGAACAGAGCCTTTACCAAAGCTGCGTGTACCCATAAGTACAGCGCGTTTGTTATCTTGTAGCGCACCTGAGACAATTTCAGATGCAGAGGCAGAGCCACCGTTAATCAAAACAATGAGTGGCGCACCATTTAAAATATCACCTTTTTCTGCTTTAAAGTCCATATTGTTTCCAACGCGTGACTTGGTGAATACGATACCGCCAGAATTGAGGAATAAATCACTCACTTCAACAGCTTGGTCTAATAAGCCACCAGGATTGTTGCGCAAATCTAATACAGCACCAAAGATTTTATTATCTGATTGTTTGCGTAAGGCATTAAACTGTTTTTGTAGTTGTTCAGCAGTATGTTCTTGGAACTGTGTAATGCGTAAATAAGCATAGCCAGGTGCTAGAATATCACTTTTTACAGATTTAATTTGAATTTTATCACGCTTGATTTTTACATCAAATGTACGCATTTCATCTTCACGGAAAATAGTGAGTGTAATGCTGGTGCCTGGTTTCCCACGCATCAGTTTAACGGATTCGGGTAAGCTGATGTCCCTAGCTAATACATCACCGATTTTGATGATAAGGTCACCCGACTTAATACCTGCCTTATCTGCGGGGGTATCTTCAATGGGTGATACAATTTTAATACCACCTTCTGCAGTAGCGATTTCAATGCCCAAACCACCAAACTCACCACTGGTGTCTTCCATCATTTTACTGAACATTTCTTTGTCCATGTAGGTGGAGTGTGGGTCGAGGTTAGAAAGCATGCCTTTAAGAGCACCTTCAAAAAGCTCTTTATCCGTGACTTCTTCTACATAATATCTGCGCACAGCATTCATAACATCGGAAAACTTCTTCATTTCTGAGTAGTCTGTTGCAGCATTGGCTTGTGTAATAGGAGTGTTGGGCTGCCAAGTCATCCATGCTGCTGCAATCACAGCACATGTGCTCAAGGAAATAATCCAACGTGTTTTGTTTAAAGTCATGTTTTTTGCCTCATGTAGGGGTTATTTCTTACACCATTTTGCAGGATTAACAGGTCGCCCTTTATCTCGAATTTCAAAGTATAAACGTACATCTTCAATCCAACCAGTACTACCTGCTTCAGCAAGAACCTCGCCTTTTTCTACCCAATCGCCCAGTTGTTTATGTAGAGCGTCATTATGTGCATACACTGCCATAATACCATGTCCATAATCAACAATCATCATCAGACCATATCCGCCAAACCAATCGGCATAGCGAACCTGCCCTTCACCAAGGGCATGTACCAATCGTCCTTTTTGGCTGCGATGTTTGGGGGCGATATGCACGCCTGAAAGCCGTACACCAGTACTTGTTTTTTGTTTAAAACCGACAAGCACACGACCTTGGAGTGGCCAAGCTAGTTTGCCTTTTTGTTTACGAATAGAAAGACTTTTTCCTTGTTTGTCACTTGCAAGAAGCGTATCACCTAAGCCGTTGAGTAAGCGTTGTAAGGCAGCTTCTTGCTTTGCCAAACGTTTGTCCTGTGCTTTTTTCTTTTTGATGTCTGCGCGTAATTGCTGGGCTGCCTTTTTCTTTGCATGAAGCTTATTAACCAATTCGCGCTCAGCTTGTTTGCGTTCTTTTTTTAAGGCAAGAAGCTTTTCTTTATTGGCTTTTTCTTCTTTTTCGATAATAGCAAGATCTTCAATGGTTTTGCGCCAAAGCTTGCGGTCTTCTTCTTGGGACAACATGGCTGATTTTAATAAAAACTGGCGGTGGGGTATCTCAGTAATTGATGTACCTGATAGCACATCTACCCAAACGGATTGGCTACCTGCATGTTGGTAAGCGGTCGAAGCTTCTTTGAGCATTTGTTGCTGTAACTGTTCAATTGTTTTTTGAATCTTTTTTTTCTTTTTGGCTAAGTTGGCAATGCGTTGGTCAACAGCTTTGATGTCATCACGAACTTGCCAATATGCTTTACGAGCTTTAAGCAGTGCGACATCAAGTTTTTTTAGGCTTTTGCCAACACTGCCAAGTTCTTTGTTTAAAGCTTGTTGAGCGTCTTTCACCAACTGGCGTTGCTTTTGAATACTTTGCAGCTCGCTTTTAACATCACGGGCAGCAAAGGCAGAGGTGTTGACCACCGCGCATAATATGAGTGCGAATAAAAATACAGATAAAGTTCTCATACTTTGTGGTAAGGGTGTCCTTGGATAATAGAAAAAGCACGGTAAAGCTGCTCAACGACCAATACTCGTGCCAGTTGATGTGGCAAGGTTAAATTGGACAAGCTCCAAGTGTGCCCAGCTTGTTGGCGCACTTCATCGGATACACCTGCTGCACCACCAATGACAAAATCAATATGGGCATTACCAACTTGTGTCTTAAAGAAATCTGCCCACTGTATACTGGTTAGTGACTTCCCTTTTTCATCAAACAGTACAAAACCTTGCTGGGCAGTTTTAAGAATATGTTTGGCTTCATCGGCTTTGATTTGGTTGAGTTGTTTGGCTTTGCTTTCAGGCAGCTCAATAATTTCAAACTGGTGAGTGCCTTGCAGGCGTTTTTTCAGTGATGCTTCGTAATCACGAAAATCCTTACCAGCTTTTCCCACCACCAATAGCCTTAGTTTCATGCTTTTGTTTGTTCGTCCTCTGGTGTGCTCCAAAGGCGTTCCAGTTGGAAAGATTCACGAACATCAGGTAAGAAAAGGTGTACAATAATATCGCCCAAATCGATGACCAACCATTCTAATGCTTCCATGCCATCCACACGCGCTGTTAAACCATTGCTATGTCCAACTTCACGTACGCCATTGGCAAGTGCTTTGAGTTGACGGTCTGTTCTGCCTGTGGCAAGGATGAATTGGTCTGCAAAGTTGCAGCGGCCTTGGACATTAAGGGTGATAATGTCTAAACCCTTTTTATCTTCAAGTGCCTCGATAACCTCTGCATTGAGTTGTTCCAATGTTTTTACTTCACTCATGTTGTTCTCTCTTTGTTGAATTCGTCCGAAGCATAACACGCCAAAATGGCATTGCAGGTATCTTGATGCAAATACTTTTGGTGAAGCTTAGGATTTTTGCGGATTTGGGTAGCTGAAATATTGGGCAAAGTTTTGTTTATAAAAATAATATGCCCTGTATCTAGCTCATTATTTAAAGTAGGTGTATCTTTCCAACCCATTGTTTTTAAATATTTTACCATGTTTTCTCTCTGGAAAACAGCAAGGTTGCATAGTTTTTGATGTTCAGGATATTCTACCCAGTTTGGCATATCTAAAAAAGAATCCAGCCCCATCAACCATGTAGGTATAATACTAGGGTTTTCAGCTTGAAAGCGGCGCAATGTGGCAATGGCAGGGCTAGGTTTTGCATGCTTAATCTCCCAATCAACAATACGTACACGAGGTTCATCGGCAAAAATAGCAGAAAGCCATGATAAACGCTGCTCTGAGGTTGCCTTGCCTGATAGTTGTCTATGCACAGGAAGCCCTGCTGGAATGACCCAAACTTCATCAAGATCAAGCTCTTGAATCGCAGCATCAACCAATGCTTGATGCCCTAAGTGGGGTGGGTCAAAGCTGCCGCCAAAAAGACCAATCTGTTTAGTCATAGGAACTTGTCATTTCGAGCTTGCCGAGAAATCTATAGATGCCTCCGTGCTGGTTGACATGATATATTGCATATTACTTGCGCCCAGAGCTGCCAAAACCACCTTCACCACGTACGGTTTCAGAAAGTTCAGTTACAGCTTGAAAGTCTGCTTGTACAAATTGGGCAATCACCATTTGCGCAATGCGTTCACCTCGGGTGATGGTAAAAGGTTCTTTGCCGTGGTTAATCAGAATCACGCCCACTTCTCCGCGATAATCTGCATCAATCGTACCTGGTGAGTTAAGCACCGTGATACCATGTTTATAAGCAAGCCCAGAGCGTGGGCGGACTTGCGCCTCATAACCATCTGCCAAAGCCATGGCAAAGCCTGTTTTAATGAGTTTGTGTTCGCCTGGTTGCAGCACAATATCTTCATCAATGGCAGCTCTTAAATCTGCGCCTGCGGCCTGCTCGGATGCGTAAAACGGTAGTTCTAGCCCTTTACCGTGTGGAAGTTGTTGAATTTGAACGATGGTATGTTGCATGTTTTAAATTCTCCCAGAGTAAAAATAAAGGTGATGTTATATCATGTTTTCTTGGCATGCCACGGCTTTGTGTCGTACTATGAAGAAAGAGCTTGCAGTAATCGCTGATGGATATTTTCAAAACCACCATTGGATAGAATTAAGATAATATCACCAGCTTTTGCGTGATTTTTGATGTGTTGGATAATTATATCTGTCGTTTCAAGCACTTGGGCATCAATATGTTGTGAACTTAGCTCTTGGCAGACTTGATTGACATCCAATATATCATTTTCTTGCATGTTGCGGTGGGATGGTGGTGTGAAAATCACGTGATCTGCAGATGCTAGGGATTGTGGTAATGTGTTTTGGTGGATTTTCATGCGCATGGTGTTGGAGCGTGGCTCAAGTATCACCCAAAGTTGCCCATTATCCATACTCGCCTTTACTGCATTCACAATGCCTTTAATCGCCGTGGGATGGTGAGCGAAATCATCATAGATGGTAATGCCGTGTGCTTCACCAATCTTGGTCATGCGGCGGCGTACACCTTTAAATGTTTCAAAAGCTTGCTGGATGTCGGATAAACTTACACCCATGTGGGTTGCCGCAGCAGCAACAGCACAGGCGTTGGCTATATGATGTTTGCCAATACTTTCCCATGTGGCTTCAAGGCATGTGTTGCCATCTTGATACAATTTAAAGTGTGAGCCGTCTTCTTTTAAAGCTTTCCACTGCCAATCTGCATCTGTGCCGAGTTCGGCAAAGGTAGTCACTGGTGTCCATACACCACGCTCGATAACATCCATGATGTTGGCATCATCAGCATTGGCGATAATATTTCCCGTTTCAGGGATAGTGCGTAGCAAATGGCTGAATTGGGTTTTGATGGCATCCAAGTCTTTAAAGATGTCTGCATGGTCAAATTCTAGGTTGTTTAACATCAGTGTTTTGGCATGATAATGAATGAATTTAGAGCGTTTATCGAAGAAGGCAGTGTCATATTCATCCCCTTCGAGGACAAAGGGACTAAAAGGGTAAGAATCACCAATCCTTGCGCCTTCACCAAAGTTTTCAGGTATGCCGCCAATCATGAATCCGG
>JALSZC010000059.1 GCA_027059605.1 Ghiorsea sp.
ATGCAGGTTGCACCAAAGTTTTACGCGGATTTAGGCGATAAAGAAGGGCAAGCATTTCGACATGTTTCTTTCTATGATTTAAAAGCGGGAAAAGTACCTTTGGATGTACTAAAGGATAAAATTATACTCATTGGTGTAACAGCGGTTGGCATTGGTGAAGGTTATAAAACACCTGTAAGCAATGATATGAATGCTGTAGATTATCATGCGAATGTGATAGAAAGCCTGATCAATAGTAGCTTTATCACCACACCAGAGTGGGCGGGTATTGCAGGATTAGCCTTATTGCTTGCAGTTGGTTTTTACTTAGCGTTTGTGTTGCCAAGATTGAGTGCTCTCCTTGGTGCAGTAGTAACACTAAGTTCCTTGTTGATAATCATTGGTTACACATATATTTCTTTGGTTGATAGCGGTTTGTGGGTATCAACCATTGCTGCTGCAAGTTTATTGCTTGTCGGTTATGTTATCCTGACCATTAAGCGTTTCTCTGCCAGTGAAGATGATAGAGCTAAGATTTCATCAGAATCTGCTGAAACCAATAAAATGTTAGCCTTATCCTTTCAGAGCCAAGGCATGCTGGATATGGCTTTTGATAAGTTTAAAAAATGCCCGCCTGAAGATGATATTTTAGAAGGTATGTATACCTTAGCACTCGACTTTGAACGTAAACGCCAGTTTAACAAAGCGGCTGCAGTGTATGAGTATATTTTAGAACATAACCCTAAATTTAAAGATGTAAAACAGCGCATGGAGCGCACCAAAGATGCTGGTGAATCTATGGTGTTTGGTGGTACTGGTGCTGGTGGAGCTATGGGAACCCTAATGATTACGGGGGGCGCAAAACCTACACTGGGTCGCTATGAAATTGTCAAAGAAATTGGCAAGGGTGCCATGGGTACAGTATATTTGGGTAAAGACCCTAAAATTAACCGTGAAGTGGCGATAAAAACCATGGCATTATCACAAGAATTTGAGGGTGATGAGCTGCAAGATGTGAAAGATAGATTCTTTCGTGAAGCAGAAACGGCGGGTATGTTAAACCATCCAAATATTGTGACCATGTATGATGCAGGTGAAGAACACGACCTTGCTTTTATTGCTATGGAATACTTGGATGGCACAGATTTGGCACCATATACCAAAAAGGGTAAGCTGTTACCACAAATGGCAACTTTAAAGATTGTTGGTAAAGTGGCTGAAGCATTGCACTATGCAAGTCAGCAACATGTGGTACATAGGGATATTAAACCTGCCAATATAATGTTGCTTAAGGATAAAACAGTAAAAGTAACTGACTTTGGTATTGCGCGTATTACTGCATCAAGTAAGACTAAAACGGGTGTTGTATTAGGTACACCTTCATATATGTCACCCGAACAACTTTCTGGGAAACATGTGGATGGTCGCTCGGATATTTTTTCACTGGGTGTGATGCTGTATGAAATGTTGGTGGGTAAACGACCTTTTAAAGGGGATTCCATGGCAACACTACTATTCCAAATTGCCAATGAACCACACCCTGATATTCGTGAGTTTGACCCCAACTTGCCTCAAGAGGTAAGTACACTAATTAACAGTATGTTAGAAAAGAATCCAGATAAGCGCTTGCCCAATGGCGGTGCGGTAATTCGAGGAATTATTGCATGCTTGAAAGTGATGGCGGCAAAGGATGGTAAAAAATGAGTGCACTTGAGATGATTGCTATCACAGATGTGGGCGTGAAACGAGACCACAACGAAGATTGTGTTGGCACTGATGAAGCAAATGGAATTGCAGTTTTAGCAGATGGTATGGGCGGTCATAATGCGGGAGAAGTTGCCAGTGCAATGGCTGTAGATTTGGTTATGCGTTTATTAAAAGATGGTATCCAAAAGTTTCCTCAAGGCGAGCTTGATGAGGAAACGGGTTTTTCTAAAGAGGCGGTATTAGCTCGCAAATCTGCCGTGACTGCCAACAACGTGATTATTGAAACATCTGAAGCAAAACCAGAATATGCAGGCATGGGCACAACTTTGGTTGTTGCTTTATTTTATGGTGACAGAGTGGCAGTGGCACATGTTGGTGACTCTCGCATGTATTTATTACGTGATGAATACTTGACCCACGTCACAGAAGATCACTCATTAATACAAGAGCAAGTGCGACGTGGTTTGCTAACGGCTGAAGATGCACGCAATTCATCTATTAAGAATTTAGTGACGCGAGCTTTGGGTGTTGAGAAAGATGTTGAAGCTGATGTTGTAGAAGAAATTACACGTGTGGGTGATATTTATATGATGTGTTCAGATGGTTTAACAGATGTTGTGCCTGATGAAGCGATTCGTTTGACTATGATTGAACATGCAAATCATTTGGATGTTGCTGCACAAACACTGATTGATTTGGCCAACGATGCAGGTGGACCAGATAATATTTCGGTCATATTGATTCGAGTTAAAGGTTCGATATCGCGTAAGAAAGGTTTGTTTTCGCGACTATTTGGAGGGAAATAAGATGAGTACCAAGCTTATTTTGAAGTTCAAAGATACAGTTATTTCTGAGTTTGAGCTCAATCAGGAAGAAACAACGATTGGGCGAAAACCTGAGAATACTATTCATATTGATAATTTGGCCGTCAGTAGTAAACATGCCAGAGTATTAAAGATTGGTAAAAAGGTCATTCTTGAAGACTTGGGGAGTACTAATGGTACCTTGGTGAATGGGCAAGAGACCTCAAAGCATATCCTCAATAATGGAGATGTGATTACAGTGGGTAAACACACCTTAACATTTGTATCTCTTGAAGAGGATAGCCCAGTTGCAGTACCTGCTGCTGAAGAAAGTGACATGGATAAAACCATGATTATCAGCTCAGCAGCTAGGGAAGAGATGATGACAGAAGGCGGGGGGGCAGCAAAATCTACAGCATCGGCACCTATGGTTTTAGCTAAGGTGCAATATATTTCAGGTCCACTGATGGGTAAGGTAGTGGAGTTGAAATCATCGCTTACCAGTATTGGTAAAGGTGATGGTTGTAAGATTAAAGTCAAAGGCTTGCTAGTAGGTAAACAAGCAGCGGTCATTACACGCAGACCTACAGGTTACCATATTACCTTTTTAGAAGGGATGAGTAAGTTAAAAGTTAATGGTGAAGTGGTAGGTAGTTCACCGCGTGTGCTCAAAGATGGTGATATTATTGAAATAAGTGATACCAAGCTGGAGTTCTTTATTAAGAAATAAAGTACCTTCAATGTGTTATACGTAAAGCAAGCCTCTGATAACTTACCTTATCAGAGGCTTTTTTTATTTAACCTAACCAATGCCTAGCGTTTTGGAACATACGTAACCAAGCACCTTGTTCCTGATTTGTTTCAGGATAATAAGAAAATTGACTATTTCTAAATAAGCGTTCGGGGTGTGGCATCATAATATTAAATCGTCCATCATTAGAAGTGAAACCTGTCAGACCATCTGGAGAACCATTGGGATTGTGGGGATAAGTGGTTGCAGCTTGCCCTTGAGCATCGATATAGCGTAAATATGCCACAGTATGTTGGTGGTTATCATGTTCAAACACAGCACGACCTTCACCATGAGCAACAACCAAAGGTAGCTTAGAGCCTTGCATATCTTGCATGAGGATGGATGGTGAGTCCATGACCTCAACCATCAATAAACGTGCTTCAAATTGTTCAGAAATATTGCGTTCAAAACTTGGCCAGTGTTCTGCACCTGGAATCATTTCTTTAAGCTGGCTCATCATTTGACAACCATTACATACACCTAAGGCGAACACATCATCACGGTTAAAGAATATCTGAAACTCGTCGGCGGCACGCGGGTTAAACTTAATGGAATTTGCCCAACCACGTCCTGCCCCCAATACATCACCAAAAGAGAAACCACCACAAGCCACAAGCCCTTGGAAATCGTCTAATGATGTACGCCCTTCAATCAAGTCAGACATGTGTACATCCACTGATGTGAAACCTGCTTTGTCAAAAGCGGCTGCCATTTCAACTTGTCCATTTACACCTTGTTCTCTAAGCACAGCCATTTTAGGGCGTGTTTTATGGATGAATGGTGCAGTAATATCTTCACGAACATCATAGCTTAAATCAGCAAACAAGCCTTGGTCATCAGGGTTGTTGATGGCATCAAAGGCTTGTTTGGTACATTCAGGGTTGTCACGCAAGCTTGCCAATTGGTATGAAGTCTCTGTCCAGACTTGTTGAAGCTCTAAAACAGCTTCATCCAATACCGTTTCGTTTTGATGTGCGACATGTAGCTGCAAATCATCATTGGTGCTACCGATGATATGTGAAATATGATTGAGACCTTGTTTTTCAAGTATTTGTAAGACTTTCGCTCTATCA
>JALSZC010000060.1 GCA_027059605.1 Ghiorsea sp.
TGGTAACCACCCAAACATCATCTTGCTTTATTATTGGCGACAAACGTGAAACCGTAGCAGCAAGCAATGATGATTCACCTGATAGCCTCAAAAACTGCTTAGGTAGTTGCTGCCTAGACATAGGCCAAAGCCTAGTGCCGCTACCTCCTGCTAATATAATTCCTTTCATTACCTATCCTCAATATAGCTGCACAGTAAATATCAACCAATCATCTTATGTTCTTTTAAATATGCAACCACTTGGTCTGCACACTCACTAATACTGCATTGCACGGTATCGACTACAACTTCAGGGGCTTCTGGAACTTCATATTCAGAATCAATACCTGTAAAGTTTTTAATCTCACCTTTACGTGCTTTTTTATATAAACCTTTCGGGTCTCTACGCTCACACTCATCTAAAGAAGTATCCATATACACTTCAATAAACTCATAGCTTTGCACGAGATCCCGCACCATCCTTCTATCCGACTTAAAGGGAGAAATAAACGCTGTCATCACCAATAAACCTGCATCTACCATCAATTTAGACAACTCACCAATACGGCGAATATTCTCTATTCTATCCGCATCACTAAAGCCCAAATCCTTATTCAAACCATGGCGCACATTATCCCCATCCAACAAATATGTATGGTAACCCAGCTCAAAAAGCTTTTGCTCTACCGCACTCGCAATCGTTGACTTACCTGAGCCACTTAAACCCGTAAACCATAAAATACATGGACGTTGCTGCTTCTGTTTCGCTCTATCATCTTTCGTTATATGATGCATGTGCCAGACTACATTTTCTGAACTCATAATATCTAACCCCTATCCGTATCTACTAAAAACTATAATCGCCATACCGTAAAACCCGCCTGTTCAAGCGTAGGCTTGGCAAAAGCAGATTTCACGTCTAAAAATGGCATACCCGCCTTACCTTTCTTAGCCAAGCCAGCAACATTTATGTTTACAATTTCATTGTGTGGAACGGCTGCCACAATAGCCTGCACAGTATCAAGCTCTTCCATCTGAACCAACTCAATACCATATATCCTTTTCACTTCATTAGTATCTGCCACAGGGTCAAACACCTGTACACATACACCAAAAGACCGCAACTCTTCAATTACATCAATCACTCGAGAATTACGAATATCTTCACAATTCTCTTTAAATGTAATGCCAAGCACCAACACGTTAGCACCCTTAACTTTACAGTCTGCATCAATCATTTTTTTGATGGTCACGCCCGCAATAAATTTACCCATACCGTCATTAATTTGTCGCCCAGCTAAAATCACATCGGGCTGATAACCCATCATCTCAGCTTTATAGGTCAAGTAATACGGGTCAACACCTATACAGTGCCCGCCAACCAAACCTGGTTTAAAAGGTAAAAAGTTCCACTTACTACCTGCAGCATCTAGCACATCTTGCGTGTCAATATCCATTTTATCAAAAATGACAGCAAGCTCATTCATCAATGCAATATTTAAATCACGCTGCGTATTTTCAATCACCTTTGCCGCTTCAGCCACTTTAATGGTCGGGGCACGATACACCCCAGCCTCAATCACTTGTTCATACAGCTGTGCTATCTGCTCTAAAGTATCTTCATCCTGACCCGAAACAACCTTTACAATAGTCTCAAGCCTATGCACCTTATCTCCAGGGTTTACTCGTTCAGGAGAGTAACCAACTTTAAAACCAATACCACACTTTAACCCCGATTCTTTTTCCAAAATAGGTACACAAACATCTTCCGTCACACCAGGGTAAACTGTAGATTCAAAGATGACAATTGCCCCCTGCTTAAGATTCTGTCCGACCATGGCCGTTGCATTTTTGACTGCGGTTAAATCTGGCTGATGTGCCCTATCCACAGGCGTAGGTACTGCTATAACTACAAAATCTGCCTGCTTAATGTCTTGAGTATTGTTTGAATAACTTAGATATTTTGCTTGGGAGAATAGACTTCTTTCCATTTCCCCAGTCGGATCATAACCCTCATTGTATGCATCAATTTTCTGCTGAGAAAGTTCAAACCCCAGCGTTGGCATCACTCTACCAAATGCCAAAGCCAGCGGCAGACCCACATAACCCAACCCAACAACGACAATTGCCTTACTCAAGAACACTCCCTGCCTCTCTAAAATGACCATACCCAAAAACTATAGGGAGTTACCTATAAATACACAAGCCTAGCAAGCGCACATAAAAAAAGCAGGCATATCGCCTGCTTTTTTCAAGAAAGAACTGAACTTAGCTTTTCTTTTTCTTCTTATCTTTTGATTTTTTTTCTTTTTTCTTGCCTTTTTTCTTATCCTTGGACTTTTTCTTATCCTTGGATTTCACTTTTGACTTACTATCTTTCTTAGACTCTTTCGCACGCGCCGCCTTGCCATCTTTCTTGTTACCTTTAGACTTTTTATCTTTAGATACTGACGTTGCGCCACTGACCTTCACTTCTTTTTTCATCTTGGCGAATTTTTTATCACCAATACCTGAAACATTTTTCAGGTCTGCAATGCTTTTAAATGCACCATGCTTTTTACGATATTGAACAATAGCTTTTGCTGTTTTTTCACCGATACCATGCACAGATTGCAACTGTTCGACTGTTGCCTTATTGATATTCACTGAACTTGCGTAAGCTTGCCCTACTAACATTGAAGACATTAAAAATGCCAAGGCTAAAACGATCTTTTTCATATGATCTTCCCCCTTCTTTTTAATAAAGCAAAAGGCTAAAGTAGGGAAACTTATATTCAAGAGACAAATGTCACAGGTATCTAAAAAGCTAACTCAACGGGCTACTCGGTCGCTGCCAACTAACTTGCCCATTGGATTCAATTGCTACCCGCATCACAAGCCCTAGAGCAACCAGCATACTTAATAGTGCCGAGCCACCGTAACTAATAAAAGGAAGGGGAACACCAACTACAGGTAACATACCTGAAACCATACCAATATTTACAAAAACATATAATGTGAAAATGGATGCTATACCCACACATGCCAAACCTGCAAAACGACTATGCGCACGAAGTGCAATGATTAATATCCGCGTTATCAAAATTCCATACAATAAAAATAGTATTGAAGATGCTATTAACCCTCCCTCTTCTGCCAACACGGCAAAAATGAAATCGGTATGTTGCTCTGGCAAAAAGTGTAGTCGTGACTGGCTTCCTTCAAGGTAACCCTTACCAAAAATACCCCCCGAACCAATGGCAATAGATGACTGAATCACATGATAGCCTTTACCCAAAGGATCCAACTCAGGGTTAAGAAAACTGAGCACCCTGCCTTTTTGATAATCCAACATATTGTGCCACAAAACGTAGAGTGCAAAAGGGCTAGCTGCCACCAAAGCTAAAAACCACTTCCAAGGGAAACCTGCCACCAGAATAACCGCTGAGGCCGCCAAGCATAGCACTAGTGCCGTGCCTAAATCCGGTTGAATAACAATTAATCCTGCAGGCACCCCCACAAATAATAATGCAGCAGCAAACGCCTTTAAAGATGATGCTTCACGCATAGCAAACCAGTAAGCCAAAAGCAAAACCAATGCCCACTTCATCAACTCTGATGGTTGAACGTTCGCAAAACCCAAGTTAATCCAGCGCCTTGCCCCCATTTGCACATCCCCCACAAAGGGTACCAATAACAGCATCAATAAAGCTAGCAAATATACAGGCCATACCAACAATCCGACCATACGAATTGGAATAAAACACATCACTGTAAATGCGGCAATACCAACCAACCAATATACACCTTGTTTGTACCAAATAGATACATCTCCAGCATGTACTGCCCCATATAGTGTTGTCATGCCAATCACAGCAAGAGAAAGCAAACATAAAAGCAACACACGGTCTAGACGGTGAAATATATTCATGGACCAACCTGCTCATGGATGACACGTTGTTTTTCTGCCCAAGCATCAACAACTGCACGTGCAACTGGGGCTGCGGAACTGCCACCGTGCCCACCATGCTCTACAAAAACTGCCACGGAAATTTCAGGGCTCTCAAAAGGCGCATAACCCATAAACCAAGCATGATCTTGATGATTTGCCGCATCCGATGATGTTCTTGCTTCATCATCTGCCATCATCACCACTTGTGCTGTACCTGTTTTACCTGCAACCGTCCATTTTGCACGAGATAGTACACGATGAGCTGTGCCTCTTGGGTCTGCAACCACATCGCGCATCGCTTGGCGCACTATTTTCAAATGACTTGGTTTGACATCCAATGTTCTCACAATATGAACGGGTTTATTCTTCTCAACCAAAGGCTGTAAAATCTTACCACCATTGGCAATAGCAGCCGCAAACCTTGCCATCTGCACAGGGGTTACTGTTATAGCACCTTGACCAATTGCCGTAATCATGGTTTCCCCTCGGTACCAATTTCTTCGCCCCATACCTGGTCTATCTTTGGGTAAAAGCCCCTTAGATTCGGGTGATAGATTAATACCTGTTCGCTCACCAAACCCCCACCTTTTAGCCTCTTGCGTTAACCTGCTCATGCCAAGCAAATCACCCATTTCATAAAAATATACATCACAAGAATGCACAAGCGCATCATGCATATCCACAGAACCATGCCCTTGCTTCTTCCAACAACGAATTTTCCGATCAGCTAGTTCAATATAGCCAGGGCACTGCGTGGAGCCTCTAGCTAGCTTTAAACCTTGCGCTAAACCTGCAAAACTAGGTATCATCTTAAAAGTAGAACCTGGTGGATAGGCAGCTTGCGTTGTACGGTTTAAAAGCGGGCGGTGTGCATCATTCAACCATGCATTCCACTGTGCTGTTTCAAGCCCTGTGATAAACTTATTACTATCATACCCAGGCTGACTTAATAACGTCAATACTTCTCCAGTATGAACATCCATGACTACCACTGCACCCGTTCTACTACCCAAAGCTTTAGCAGCTATATTTTGCAACTCTACATCTAAACTTAACTGAATATTCTCACCTGTAACTGGTGCAATTGCCTTTAACAATGCTACCCGCCGACCTTTAGCATCCACCTCTTCATGTCTATATCCCAACTGACCGTGCAATCGTTTCTCAAAAATACGCTCAAGACCACTTCGCCCAACATACTCCATACGCAAGTATCCATCTTTAATATCCACATCTCGCACTAAAGATAAGTAACCTATTATATGCGATGTTTGTATGGCATACGGATAGTAACGATGTGTACCTGCAACCACATCCACCCCAGAAAATTGGTGCAAACGTGCTGCAAGTGGTGCAACAGTTGACCATGTTAATTGATCCATGAGCAAAACAGCCCTGTCAGAACGGGCACGCTGAACGCGCTTTTTCATACGCTTAATTTGCTTATCTGACCAACCCAACAACTTCTGTAACGAAGTAAACGTAGATGTTAAATTTTCCACACGTTCAGGAATCAAAGTAATTTTATACGATACTTCATTAACAGCCAAGCCCTGCCCAAACCTATCCATCATAATACCACGTGTTGGCAATACGGGTGAAATATGAATGCGATTATCTTCAGACTGTGTAAAATGTTTTGAATACTGCACCCACTGCAATTGAATCATACGCCCAAATAGCAATAATATGAGACAAAACAAAAACACCATAAAAATATAAATACGCTGGTCATAACGCCGCCTAACCTCAAGCTGGTTCCACATAGACCTTCTCTCTGCGTGATGAAAACACAAACCATAACCAAACACTTAAAGTGAAGGTAAGAAACAAACTTAATGCATCCAGTCCTATCATCCACAAAGCATATATATGCAGCATCAATGCAGCCCAGCGCTGCGGTTGACCAGGACCAATTTTCTTATCTGCATACAAAATAAGGATGGTTGAAAGAATCGCAAAGGGAAACACGCCCCATACCGACCAGTATAAAAACAAATCATGCATACCAATACTGGGTAAAAGCCAAATCCACGCTTGTGGTTTGCTCAGCAATACAGCCAGCAACAGTGCCAAGCTCCAATCTGGCTGGCTCCAATCACCCGCAAAAGCCATGGTACACAGCAAACCTATGAATGCAGCAAGCAGGGTTGATGATATAAGTATTTTTTCAGTGTGCATACTGCTTACTTGCAATGGACAGCCAAGCATCACGCTGCCAATAAGCAACAGGGCTAGCAATCACTTCAACAAATACACCTCCAGCTACAGCATTCACCTTTTCAACTACAGCAACGGGCAAACCTACAGGATAAACACCGCCTGCCCCGCTCGCTATCAAAAAATCACCAACATTTGGAGCTTTGGCTCGAGGTATAAAATCTACAAGCAAATGTTCACCATCACCACGCACCAAGCCTGCCATCTGTGTACCTGCCTTGGTTACAGGTACAGCTATCGATGCATCAAGAATAGTACGTACTACAGCATGTTCAGCACCCACTTCATCAACCAAACCCACCAAACCTTCATGGGAGACTACAATGTCATCTTTGTGAATACCCGATGCCTGCACGATCAAACGCTGACTTTTTTCTTCTTGGCTACGACTGACTACAGGCACAGCTTGCCAAACATAACCATCAAGTTGTGTAATATTTAACAAGTGCCTTAATTGTTTGTTTTCTGCACGAACTGTTGCCAAAACTTGTCGTAGTGCCGCTTGTTTATCAACTTCTTCTTGTAACGTTAATACCCGTTGTTGTAAGGCACTGGAGGTATCAAGCCACAACGATAAATCTTGGAGCCAACGTACAGGGGATTGTACTATGTGAATCAATGGTGCTACAGCGATATTTAGTTTCTGACCAACTGGGAATTGAAATGATAAAACCCCAATGCATAAAAAAGCAACTACCCACCAAATGTATGCAGCTTTATATTTTATGCGAAAGCTTGAACTCATTCTTCAAATAAAACGCCACGCATTTTATCAAGCTCTTCAAGCACCCTACCACTACCTAAAACCACGCAGTGCAAGGGGTTCTCAGCAACAGTAACGGGTAAACCTGTTTCATCACGTAACAGTGTATCCAAACCAGTAAGCAAAGCACCACCGCCTGTAAGTACAATGCCTTTATCCACAATATCTGCAGACAGTTCAGGTGGTGTTTGCTCCAAACAAACTTTCACCCCTTCAACAATAGCATTCACAGGTTCAATCAATGCTTCTAAAATATCAGAATCATCCAAACATAAATTTTTAGGGACACCATTGATTAAGTCTCTACCTTTAACATTCATTTCACGACGCGTTTCTTGTGCGCATGCACTACCTAATGTCATCTTGATACGCTCAGCAGTTGGTGCACCCACGAGCAGGCTGTATTTGCGACGTAAATGATTGATAATCGCATCATCAAACTTATCACCGCCTACACGAACAGACTTAGAATATACAATGCCACCATAGCTGATGACTGCAATTTCAGCAGTACCACCACCAATATCAACCACCATGGAACCATTGGCTTCAGTGACGGGCAAATTTGCCCCTATAGCTGCAGCCATAGGCTCTTCAATCAAAAACACTTGACGTGCTCCTGCTGACAATGCTGATTCACGAATTGCCCTACGCTCTACGGGTGTAGAGCCATATGGCACACAAATCACAATACGTGGTGCAATACCCCATGAGCGTTTATGCACTTTACGAATAAACTGCTTCAGCATTTCTTCTGTAACTACAAAATCAGCAATCACACCATCTTTTAAGGGGCGAATAGCACGAATCGAATCAGGTGTACGACCCAGCATACGCTTAGCATCTTCACCAACGGCAAGAACACGGCGATTACGGGGTCCACCGCCTTCATACACTGCCACGACTGAAGGCTCATTCAACACAATGCCTTCTCCACGCACATAAATCAGTGTGTTCGCGGTACCCAAGTCGATTGATATATCTCTTGAAAACATCCCAAAGAGTTTCTGAATCATGTTTCACCTCACCAGCCTTACAAAGCTGCACCCTTCCATGAAATAATAAAAAAGGCACCCTAAGGTGCCTTTTTTGTTTTTTTATGCTTCGTCTTGGACACCAGCTTCAGTTGAAGCATCAACTGCTTCTACATCCACTTCCGTGACCTCAACCACAGTTTCTTCTTCATCATCTCGCTTGGGCTTAGGTGCATTGCGCACCGCCATGCCCGTACCCGCAGGAAGTAAGCGACCAAGAATCACATTCTCTTTCAGACCTGTTAACCAATCCACCTTACCAGCCAAAGCTGCTTCAGTAATCACACGTGTCGTTTCTTGGAACGATGCTGCAGAAATAAAGGATTCAGTATTCAATGATGCTTTGGTAATACCAAGCAATACAGGCTCGAAAACAACAGGTGGTTTACCTTCTGCTTCAAGCTTGCGATTTAAACGAATTACCTGTTTACGTTCAACTTGCTCACCCGCCACATAAGTTGAAGCACCTGGATCCATAATTTGTACACGGCGCATCATTTGACGCACAATCACTTCAATATGTTTGTCGTTAATCTTCACGCCTTGCAAACGATAAACTTCTTGCACTTCATCAGTTAAGTATTTTGACAATGCTTCCACACCCAATACTTTCAAGATGTCATGCGGTGCAGGTGAACCTTCCATCAAACGCTCACCACGACGTACACGGTCACCCTCTTGTACGCTAATATGCGAACCTTTAGGAATTTGGTACTCAATGGCATCGCCACCATCATCTGGCTCAATATAAATACGACGCTTACCACGAATATCCTTACCAAAGACAATCGTGCCATCAGCACCAGCAATAAATGCTAAGTTTTTCGGTTTACGTGCTTCAAACAATTCCACAACGCGTGGTAGACCACCCGTAATATCTTTTGTTTTTGAAGTTTCGCGTGGAATACGTGCCAACACATCACCAGCGCGGACTTCTTCCCCATTTTCACGGTTCATAATTGCACCTGGCGACAAGAAATAACGTGCAGGAACATTGGTACGTGCAATAATGATTGGATCATCATCAGGGTTTTTAGGATCAACCAATTGCATTTGTGGGCGCAATGCAGCAGAACCAGCATCAGAAGCTTGAATCACCACACGACTGGACATACCTGTCACTTCATCCACTTCTTCACGAATGGTTTTACCTTCTTCAATATCAACATAACGAACTTTACCATCAACTTCTGCAATCAATGGCATGGTATATGGATCCCATTCAGCCAATGTTTTGCCTTTAGCAACTTCATCACCTGCTTTAACCAACAAACGAGCACCATAAGGAATACGATGACGCTCAACTTCTTTGCCACCTGTATCCATCACCAACAATTCAGTATGACGGTTAATTACAATTTCAGCACCTTGGGTATCCGTTACCACAATTTCATGCTCAAGTTGAATCGTACCGTTATATTTAGCTTCAACAGATGCAGCTTCAGTCGAACGTGATGCAGTACCACCCACGTGGAATGTACGCATGGTCAACTGTGTGCCTGGCTCACCAATGGATTGTGCAGCAATCACACCCACAGCCTCACCCATACTTACAGGTGCGCCATGACCAAGGTCGCGACCGTAACATGTTGCACAAACACCTTCATCTGCTTCACAAGTCAGCACAGAGCGAATACGCAATGATTCAATGTTTGAAGCTTCGATTTTCTCAACCAAATCTTCATTTATCATAGTTCCTGCTGGTGCAATTTCGACACCAGACAATGGATCAACGGCTGCTTCAAGCAATACACGACCAAGTACACGCTCAGACATCGCCTCAATCACTTCACCACCATCAACCAAGTCAGAAATGGTAATACCTGTGGTAGTACCACAATCTTGTTCACGAATCACAGAGTCTTGTGCCACATCAACCAACCTACGTGTTAAGTAACCTGAGTTCGCAGTTTTGAGTGCTGTATCAGCAAGACCTTTACGTGCACCATGGGTAGAGATGAAGTATTGTAATACTGTCAAACCTTCACGGAAGTTTGCCGTAATCGGTGTCTCAATAATCGAGCCATCTGGTTTTGCCATCAAACCACGCATACCCGCCAACTGACGAATTTGTTGTGCCGAACCACGAGCACCCGAATCAGCCATCATATAGACTGAGTTAAACGTGGTCATGGATTCTGTTTTCTTACCATCTGCTGAAGTTACCTGCTCAGTTTGCAGGTTATCCATCATAGAACGTGCCACTTTTTCCGTGGTATTCGTCCACAAGTCGATGACTTTATTATAGCGCTCACCAGCCGTAATCAAACCATCACGATACTGTTGTTGTACATTTTGTACTTCTTTCTCTGTTTCTTCAACCATGGCAGCTTTATTCTCAGGAATAATCACATCACCAAGACAGAAAGATGCGCCAGAGCGTGTGGCAAATGTATAGCCCAAATGTTTCAAACGGTCTGCCAACAATACTGTTGCTTTATTGCCTGCAGCCACAAAACATTGCTCAATAAGGTTTGCCAATTCTTTTTTGCCCAACACACGGTTGATACTAGAAAAAGGTAGTTCTTCTGGCAAAATCGTCGAAAGAATAGCTCGACCTACTGTGGTTTCCTCACGAACACCACGAATACGACATGTGATACGCGTATGAATATGCACAGAGCCAGCATCATAAGCACGTTGTACTTCATCAGGTGAAGTAAAGACAGCACCCTCACCTTTTTCAAAAGGACGTTCACGCGTTAAATAATACACACCAAGTACCATATCTTGCGTAGGTACAATCACAGGTTTACCTGTAGCTGGTGACAACACATTGTTCGAAGCCATCATCAACGCACGTGCTTCCATTTGTGCTTCCGTAGAAAGCGGCACATGCACGGCCATTTGGTCACCATCAAAGTCAGCATTGAATGCCGTACACACAAGCGGATGCAATTGAATGGCTTTACCTTCAATCAAAATCGGTTCAAACGCTTGGATACCCAACCTATGCAATGTTGGCGCACGGTTTAGCATCACAGGGTGCTCATGAATCACTTCTGCCAAAATATCCCAAACTTCAGGAATACCTTGCTCCACAAGTTTGCGTGCTTGTTTAATCGTTGTTGCCAACTCACGCAGCTCAAGCTTGTGATAAATAAATGGTTTGAATAATTCCAATGCCATTTTCTTCGGCAGACCACATTGATGCAATTTCAATTCAGGACCAACCACAATCACAGAACGACCTGAGTAATCCACGCGTTTACCCAATAAGTTTTGACGGAAACGGCCTTGTTTACCTTTAATCACATCAGACAATGATTTGAGTGGGCGACGGTTATTACCTGCAATCGGCTTAGAACGACGCGCATTATCAAACAAGGCATCCACAGACTCTTGCAACATGCGTTTTTCATTACGCGTGATAATTTCTGGTGCATTTAACTCCAACAAACGTTTCAAACGGTTGTTGCGGTTAATCACCCGACGATACAAATCATTCAAGTCAGAAGTTGCAAAGCGTCCACCATCCAAAGGAACCAATGGACGAATTTCTGGCGGAAGCACAGGAATCACTTCCATAATCATCCATTCTGGGCGATTGCCTGAACCAATCATAGCTTCAATAGTTTGCAAGCGTTTGGTAAGTTTGGTTAATTTGGTTACCGCTTTGGTCGCTGCAATTTGTGCACGTAAGGATTGACGCTCTTCTTCAAGGTCAATGTTTTTGAGCATTTCACGTAAAGCTTCACCACCCATAGCAGCACGGAACTCTTCACCATACTCTTCAAAAGCTTCAATATACTCTTCTTCTGAAAGCAATTGGTATTGATCAAGACTGGTTAGCCCTGGGTCAAGCACCACATACGATTCAAAATACAAGATGCGTTCAAGTTCTTTCAAGGTTTTATCGAGCAATAAACCAATACGCGATGGCAATGATTTCATAAACCAGATATGTGCCACAGGTGCAGCCAAATCAATATGCGCCATGCGCTCACGACGAACTTTGGATTGAATCACTTCAACTGAACATTTTTCACACACCACACCGCGGTGCTTCAAACGTTTGTATTTGCCACACAAGCACTCGTAATCTTTAATAGGACCAAAGATTTTAGCGCAAAACAAACCATCACGTTCAGGTTTGAATGTGCGGTAGTTGATGGTTTCTGGCTTTTTCACTTCACCATACGACCATGAGCGAATTTTCTCAGGGCTGGCTAAACCAACACGAAGGCCATCAAAGTCTTCAACACGACTTGGTTTTTGGAATAATTTAAATAATTCTTGCATGATTATTCTCCTTCGCCTTCACTAGATTTCTTCACCATAGACATATCAATACCCAAAGCATTCATTTCTTTCACCATCACATTAAATGATTCAGGAATACCAGCTTCAAATGTCATTTCACCACGCACAATAGACTCATACATCTTCGTACGACCTTGTACGTCATCAGCTTTCACCGTCAACATTTCTTGTAGAGTATAAGATGCACCATATGCTTCCAATGCCCACACTTCCATCTCACCAAAACGCTGACCACCAAACTGCGCTTTACCACCCAAAGGTTGTTGTGTCACCAGTGAGTAAGGACCAGTCGAACGGGCATGAATTTTCTCATCTACCAAGTGGTGTAGCTTCAAGATATACATTTGACCCACAGTCACAGGTCTATCAAATGCTTCACCTGTATAGCCATCATAAAGAATCATCTGACCTTCAGTTTCCACTTCTGCCAGATTTAACATATTATCAATGTCAGCTTCTTTGGCACCATCAAAAACTGGTGTTGCAATGGGTACACCATCTTTCAGTGTTTCAACAAGACCTTCAATGTCTTTGGCTCCCATTTTCTTGATGGACGCACAGGCTTTTTCATCACCTTCATAAATCTCAAGTAAGAATTCACGCTGCTCTTCAACCGCAACTTCTGCTCTTACCATTTCATCCAAACGGCGACCCAGCTCCTTGGCTGCATGCCCCATGTGCACTTCGAAAATCTGACCGATATTCATCCGTGATGGTACACCCAATGGGTTTAAGCAAACATCAACAGCATGACCATCTGCGGCATAAGGCATATCTTCTTCAGGTACAATTACCGAAATCACACCTTTGTTACCATGACGACCTGCCATTTTATCACCAGGTTGTAGTTTACGTTTTACAGCCACAAATACTTTAACAACTGTAAGTTCACCAGGCTTCAATTCAGAACCTTCACGAACTTTAGCAACCTTTTCTTCAAAACGTGTTTCTAAACGCTCACGTTCCGCATCCATATTACTTAAGATGGATGCAACTTGAGCATTGATCTCATCATCATCGACTGAAAGCGCAGATAAATCTTTCACTGTCAATGAAGCTAAGTGATCATCAGGAATTTTATCCCCTTTGTTCAAGCCTTTGACTGTTACAGCTTTTTTGCCTGCTAACAATGCTTGCAAACGAGAACGCACGTTTTCTTCTAAAGTACGACGTTCATCCTCTTTATCCGTGTAAAGCTGCTCAACTGAAGCTTCTTCAATGGATTTTGCACGGTCATTCTTTTCATCACCACGACGCGTAAACACCTGCACATCAATTACAACGCCTTCATCACCAGGTTTCACACGCAAGGATGAATCTCTAACATCAGATGCTTTTTCACCGAAAATGGCACGCAATAATTTTTCTTCTGGTGATAATTGGCTTTCACCTTTTGGTGTGATTTTACCTACCAAAATATCACCTGGTTTTACTTCGGCACCAACATACGCAATACCTGATTCATCCAAGTGACGAAGTGCATCTTCACTCACGTTCGGAATATCACTGGTAATTTCTTCATCACCCAGCTTGGTTTGACGTGCTGTGCATGTCAGCTCTTCAATATGAATGGATGTATATACATCATCTTTGACCAACTTCTCAGAAATCACAATCGCATCCTCAAAGTTGTAACCACGCCAAGGCATCAAGGCCACCTGCACATTGCGACCCAGTGCCAACTCACCCCTATCCGTTGATGGACCATCAGCAATAATATCACCTTTAGCAATCACATCATTGACTTTCACAATTGGACGCTGGTTAAAGCATGTATTTTGGTTTGACCTACGATATTTAAACAAGCGGTACACATCAATACCAGGTTCACCTTCAACCTGCTCATCATCATGCACACGAACAACAATACGAGAAGAGTCAACGCGTTCAACCACGCCACCACGGCGTGCCACAGCAGAAACGCCAGAGTCATGCGCAACTTCAGCTTCCATGCCCGTACCCACTAACGGTTTCTCAGCACGCACCAAAGGCACAGCTTGACGCTGCATGTTTGAGCCCATCAATGCCCTGTTCGCATCATCGTGTTCAAGGAAAGGAATCAAACCAGCGGACACAGACACCACTTGTGATGGTGATACATCCATGTAATCAATTTCTTCAGGTGGCACCATAAGGAACTCACCATCTTGCCTACACTGAACAAAAGCAGCGTCAAACTCACCTTTATCATTCACTTTAGCATTGGCTTGGGCAATGATAAGACCAGCTTCGTCAATGGCTGATAAATACACAACTTCACGGGTTACGCTACCATTTTCAACTTTACGATATGGTGTTTCAATAAAACCAAAATCATTCACTTTAGCAAACGAAGACAATGAGTTAATCAAACCAATGTTTGGACCCTCAGGTGTCTCAATTGGACATAGGCGACCATAATGCGTTGGATGTACGTCACGCACTTCAAAACCAGCGCGATCACGAGACAAACCACCAGGGCCAAGTGCCGATAAACGACGCTTGTGTGTGACTTCTGACAATGGGTTGGTTTGATCCATAAATTGAGATAGTTGTGATGAACCAAAGAACTCACGCACTGATGCAATCAACGGCTTAGAGTTGACCAAGTCAGAAGGCATCATTTCTGCAATTTCAGCCGTGCTCAAACGATCGCGAATCGCACGTTCCATACGAATCAAACCAATACGAATTTGGTTTTCTAAAAGCTCACCGACAGAGCGAAGACGGCGATTACCCAAGTGGTCAATATCATCCACTTCACCAATACCATCACGCAGTTTCAATAATGTATCTACAGACAACAAAATATCTTCAACACGCAGCGTGCCTTGATCCAAAGGCACATCTGCATCCGAAATATTCAAGCGGCTGTTCAACTTCATCCGTCCAACACGTGATAAGTCATAACGTGACTTATCAAAGAACATAGATTCAAACAATGCTTTTGCAGTTTCTACGGTTGGTGGCTCACCAGGGCGCATCATACGATAAATTTCAACTTGCGCCTCTTCTTTGGATTGCACCATATCCATGCGCAAAGTGTCCGCCAACCATGGACCACGATGGAAAGCATCAATAAATAAACATTCAAAAGTTTCAACACCTGCTGTACGCAGTGCTGCCAATGATTCTTCAGTTAGCTCATGGTTTGCATCCATCAGCATTTCATCACCAGCCAACATGATGGGTTGAGCAGTCACTTCGCCCAACACATTTTCTTCAGGCACATCCAACCATTCTACGCCAGCTTCAGTTAACTTTTTAATCGCTACACGGTTAATTTTTTTACCTTCAGCAACAATGCGTTTGCCATTAATTTCAATATCGCGAACAGCACGACTTCCCAAAAACAAATCAGCATCAAACTTCACTTGATACCCATCTTTGGTGATTTTATATGTGCGACGCTTATAAAAGTGATCCAAAATATCTTGTGTACTTAAGCCCAAAGCTTTTAACAAGATACCCGCTGTCATTTTGCGACGTAAATCAATGCGGAAATATAATTTGTCTTTAGCATCAAATTCAAAGTCTAGCCAAGAACCACGGTAAGGAATAATTCTTGATTTGAACAACAATTTGCCTGAGGCATGGGTTTTACCACGGTCATGGTCAAAAAATACACCTGGAGACCTGTGCATTTGCGATACAATGGCACGCTCCGTACCATTGATAACAAATGAGCCATGATCTGTCATCAAAGGAATTTCACCCATGTAAACAGTTTGGTCACGTACTTCTTTGAGTTTTCTTTTCTTGCCTTTGCTGCCATCTTGCTCAAACACCTTAAGGCGGAGCTTCACTTTCACCGGCAAAGCAAAAGTAATATCACGGCGAATACATTCTTCAAGGTCGTAGCGGGGTGCCATATATTCAAGCCCTTCAAAATGAAGTTCTGCACCACCAGAGTAATCACGAATTGGAAATACTGACGCAAATACAGTTGCTAAACGCGAACCTGCAATATCTGTTGAACCTTGCCCTACGCCAACGAACTCACTGTATGAACTCAATTGCAGTTGCAGCATATTTGGCATCTGTGTAACCGAGTCAATTTTACCAAAATTCTTGCGGATACGTTTAACAATAGCTTGTTTGCCCATGTGTTGACCTCAATGTTTCTATAAATCTTATCTTTCTTTCAATCTCAAACTAAAACGCGAAAAAGACCAAACCCTTAGCAGTAAACTACTAAGGGATTAGCCTTCAATCACGCGTAAATCAAAAAGCGCAATGCGCTAATTATTTCAACTCTACAGTTGCGCCAGCTTCTTCAAGTTTGGCTTTCAAAGCTTCGGCATCATCTTTAGAAACACCTTCTTTTACTGTGCCTGGAGCACCGTCAACAACTGCTTTAGCTTCTTTCAAGCCAAGACCTGTCGCTTCACGAACCGCTTTGATTACTTGAATTTTCTTGTCGCCTGCTGAAGCTAGAACAACATCGAACTCAGATTTTTCTTC
>JALSZC010000061.1 GCA_027059605.1 Ghiorsea sp.
TACTTTCATGGTTTTCTAATGTGCCTGATGAAAGTTTATACATCAGCGCATTGACCATTGGTGAAATTCGTAAGGGTGTAGAAGGTGTGCCTGATGCAAGGCGCAAAGAGAAGTTAAGAGTATGGTTAGAGCATGAACTGCCTGAATGGTTTGGTAAGCGTGTATTAAGTATTGATGGTGATGTTGCAGAGCGGTGGGGAAGGCTACAAGCACAAGCCAAACGACCCGTGCCAGCCATTGATAGCCTTCTTGCAGCGACAGCCTTGCATCATGAATTGCGCATGGTGACACGCAATGAAAAAGATTTTGATTATCAAGGGCTTGAAGTGATTAACCCGTGGGATATTTGATATGAGACGAATGGTATGCTTCATAGGAAAAAGGATACATTCCATTTTTTTCAGGTGTTTTTTTATTGTTCACTTTCAAAGATTTGCGAACATATTTAATTTACCCTACCTTATGCATATAAGTTTTCTGGAGGGGGAATGATTTAAAATTCAAGAGTTTCCCCTGCCTTGCAAAAATAAGAGTTTAATATAAAGGATATTTGAATGTATGAAAGCGTATTTTCCCATTATTATAGTATAGATATTGAAACAGAAATTGTGCAGCGAAATGATGATTTAGTTTTTTTACAAAATGTGGAACAATTTGTAAAAGATAAAATGAGTGGGCTATACTTTTCAAACTCAAATAGATTGTATAAAATTAAAAGCCCTACAACAGAAGTTATTAGCAGTATAGGAAGTATGATTACTGAAGTTGATGTTGCTCACAGAAGTTTACTTGGTGAAACTATCGCGAAAAGATTGCTGGGTAAAGAGAAAGACGCTCAAGCCCGCATAACACATTTAGAGCAAGATGTTCAAAAAGGTGGCCTTGTAATCACATGCTTCAAGAAAGACCATATTAAATATTTTGCTATTGTAAAAATTCATTATATAGATTTTTATGAGGAGAATACTTTTGAAGAGCAAAGAGGGCTGCCTAAAAAGGATGTGATTTTAAAAACTTCGGTTTGTAGAATTGATGATGATGATATAATAGATGATGATTTTTATTTGTCAGACAGTACGAAGCCTAAGGGGCAAGGTGCTGCTAAGTTTTGGTGGGATGACTTTTTAGAGTTAGCACCATTAATAAATGATGCAGACAATACAAAAGCAGCCTTTACTAAAGTTGATGGTTTTTTGAGTCAAGAATTTAAAGAAGACCGTGAGAGTTATTGGTATTTTAGAAATAATCTTGTTAGCTATTTAAGGTCAGAAGACGAATTTGTTTTCAACACGATGGTAGAACGTACTATAGGAACCTTAGATATTGAACCATTAAATGGAGTCGATGAGCTGGAGAAAGAATTTTTTAAAGAAAACCTTGAAACTAAAATTAGAGCACTTCAGCTTAAACAAGGTGTGCGACAGTTTGATACAGAGTTTACGATTGATAAAAAAGAAGTAAAAGCGAGAGTTAAACGTAAAATAGCGCTTATGCCAAATGTAGATTTAGATATTAAGGGTGAAATCCCAGATTTTAAAAATTCAATTCAAACTGGTATGGATGGAGATAAAAAATTCCTGAAAATATATACAGATGCTGGGTACGACGTGTTTAAGAACCCACAATGACTTTGATACAAACACTGCTATCAGTAGCAGGTCAAGAAAATTATGATACAAAAGAAACTTTTGATACATTTACATTTACTGCGGAGATGTCGGGTGAAAAGTTATTAGCCTTAGTTTATACTAAGAAATATATACAATCGCTGTTTAATGCCATTAATAATCGTGATGAATTGTTTGTTGCAATTTATCACAATGATGAAAGCAGAGCTATTTTTAGGCATATAAACGACGTTAGTAATCCGTTGGATGAAATTTTTGAAGATACCTATACTTATACTTTAAGTGTTGAAATCACTAAAAAAATACAAGTAAATAATATTTCAATTTACTCTTCTGATCACTTTGTAACATGGCTTAAAGCATACGAGTCTTTAACCGACTGCTTCAGCAAGTTTATTAACATACTTTCCATAAAGGAACAGTTGTATTTAGAGCTACTGGATGATAAAAAAATTAATTTTTCAACAGGGAAGATTGCATTCTTTACAAAGGAACAGTGTGAAGTTTACCCAAATAAGAATCAGCTTTTAGAACAGCAAAAAGACCACTGTTTTGTTTCTGGGACGAATGTTCCAAGTGTAATTCCCGAAGATTTCTTTGTGATAAATGAGTCTAGTGATGAAGACCTAAACTCTTTGTTTAAAAAATTATGCCTAATAAGTACGTTAACTTTTATTTCTGATATTTCGGAACTAAAAGAAGACTCCGTTTATTTTAAGTTATATGGCTATAAGACCATAAAAAACACTTTTTCATTAGCTGATATAAAAACAGACTCTTTAGAATCGTTATATAAAATATATACATGGGTATACCATGATAATAATCATTCAAGTATTAGTGATAAGTTGGGAATTGTAAGAAATTTATTAACATTACATTTAAAACAAAATCGTTTGGATGATATTGAAGGCGATGTTTATACTGCAGTAAAGTCTAATTTTGACATATATTTAAAAGAGAATGTGCAAAGATATTTAGAGGTTAAAAATCAGGTTTCTTCATTTATTCATGATATGTCATTAAAGGCAGAAAGCCATGCCGAAGGCTTTGTGGATACATTTAAGCATAGTGTTCTGATATTTATTTCGTACTTTTTATCTATTATTATTGTAACAGCAATAGATAAAGGGAAGTTTGTTAATGTTTTCACTTTTGAGGTATCTGTAATAACCATGATTATATTAATAATATCATGGTTCTATCGTGTGAACACCTTGTCTGATGTTTATAATAAAAAGGCTAGGTTTATAAATAAATACAATAATTTTAAAGCGCGGTACGCTGATATAATCGAGCCAGATAATTTTAAATCAATTTTTAGTGAAGATAGAGACCATTTGTCCGATGTTAAATATATTGATGATACGTTGAAGAAATATGATCCCCTTTGGAGATGGACAATTATTGTATTTGCGATTGTGACTGTGTTTTTTTGTGTTTCCCATGACCCAACTGGCTACTTAAATACTATTTCAGTCTTTTTAAAAAGTGTCACCTGTCAGCCATAGCTTGGAAAAGTTAGTAAAACTAGGGTCTGACTAAGCCAAGTGCTTGATATATGATACCCATTTAGTGCGTATGAGTTCTATATAAAAATATGGTTAGGTACTGTTTAAACTTGATGTATTTTTATTAACTGTCTTAATCTGTGCATGGACGAATACACCTTGCTTGATACTTCTACCGAACATGGCTTGACCATGCGGATATTTCAGCGTGATGAAGCGTTTTCTATTCGCGTGGATACCGAAGATAGCGAGCTGATGAATAATGGCTTTCATTATTCGGAGGATGTGTTGGCAGAGCTTGCTTGTGCACCCATCAAAGGCAGGGCTAAAGCGCATGTGTTGGTGGGCGGCTTGGGCATGGGGTTTACGTTGGCTTCGGCTTTAAAACATGTGAAGGCTGATGCAACGGTGACAGTGAGCGAATTGATGTCGGCAGTGGTGCGCTGGAATGAGTTATACCTTGGCAAAGGTGCTGGATTTCCGCTTCAAGATAAACGAACGCGTGTTATCAATCAGGATGTGGGTAAAGTGATGAGTGAACATAAAAATAGCTTTGATGCGATTATGCTTGATGTGGATAATGGACCTGATGGTTATACGCGAGATAGCAACGACTCCTTGTATGGTTTAAATGGGCTGACCAATGCCCATGAAGCATTGAAAAGTGGGGGTGTGCTTACGGTGTGGTCTGCTGCACCTGATATTGAGTTTACGCAGCGTATGCTTTTGTCGAAAAAGCTCTTTTTAAAGGAAAACGAGATGCAATTCGTGTGAGACTGTAAATTAGTTTGTGTATCTGCTTATATTCCCCAAGGAGATAAGCAAGATGAAACGAGAAGAGATAGAAGCCTTAGCGCGCGAAGCAGCTAAAGGCATTAAGACCGAGAAAGACCTGTGTGATTTCAGCCGTATGCTGAAGAAGATTACCGTTGAAACAGCACTCAATGCAGAACTGGATAATCATTTGGGTTATGACAGGCATGAGCAATCGGATAACATGAACAGTCGCAATGGTTATTCGAGTAAAACCATTATCACCGAAGATGGTCAGTTTGAGGTTGCGATTCCTCGCGACCGTGAAGGCTCATTTGAACCGCAGTTGGTGAAGAAGCATCAAACACGATTGACCATGATGGATGACAAAATTCACTGTCTTTATGCCAAGGGCATGAGCACCCGAGAAATCGTTGCTACATTTA
>JALSZC010000062.1 GCA_027059605.1 Ghiorsea sp.
TCATGATTTGATGGCAGCGATACAGCTTGAATGAATCTTCTAACATATCCAAACGTTCACCTGCGGCATCATCACGTGAATCTTTAAGCCAGCGATTGGCTTGCAAGAGTGCTGCTGGGCCTAAGAATCTATCACCATTCCACCACCAAGAGGGGCAGGAAGTGGTGCAGCAGCCACAAAGTATGCATTCGTAGCTACCATCAAGCTCCGCACGTTCTGCAGGTGTTTGCAGGCGTTCATGCTCTGGTCTTGGGGTATTGGATTGTAGCCATGGTTTAACTTGTTTGTATTGGTCGAAGAAGTGTGTGGTATCTACTACCAAATCACGCACCACTTGCATACTTGGTAATGGGCGCACCACAATGGGTTGTTTTAAACCTTCAATCGGGGTGATGCATCCCAGACCATTTACACCATTGATATTCATACCATCCGAACCACACACACCTTCACCACATGAGCGGCGATAGGTGAGCGAACCATCGAGATTCCATTTGATATAATTTAAGGCATCCAAAAGCTTCATGCCTTGTTTTTCAATCGGCACTTCAAAGCTTTGCATATAAGGCTTTTCATCAACCTCGGGGTTGAATCTATAGATTTCTAGTTTCACGGTTTTATGCATGCTCATAACCCCACACCGTTAACCAATAGATTCCCGCCTTCGCGGGAATGACGGAGTATGTTGAACGATAAAAAGACGAAGGTGCGCATTAGTAAACCCGCTTTTTGGGTGGAAAAGATTCCACAGTCATAGGAATCGTTCGCACAGGTTTATAACTCACTTCTACAGTATCACCTTGCACGGTTGCCAGCGAATGTTTCATCCATGTTTGATCATCGCGCTCTGGATAATCATCGCGGGCATGTGCGCCGCGCGATTCTTGTCGTGCAGCAGCACTGGCAGCAGTGGCACGGGCAAGGCTCATCAAGTTTTCCAACTCTAGGGCTTCAATCAATTCGGTATTAAACACACGATTTTTATCTTGAATATGTGTATCTGTCATGCGTTTGGCTAAGGATTCAATGGCTGCAACACCTTCTTGCATCACTTCTTCAGTGCGATACACACTAAAATGGGTCTGCATCATATCTTGCATTTCTGCACGAAGCTCTGCGATATTACTTTCAGCTTTATCGCTATTCAGCCATCGTTCAACGCGCTCTACACCTGTTTGCCAAGCATTGGGGCTAATGGTTTTATGATAACGGTGTTCTTTAAGCCATTTCATGACTCTTAAACCACATGCTCTGCCAAACACCACAATTTCTAGCAATGAATTGCCACCCAAACGATTTGCACCATGCACAGACGTGCAAGCGGCTTCACCAATAGCAAATAAACCTGCGACTTTATGTTCTTCATCACCATGTTGGGTGACCACTTCGGTATAGCGGTTGGTGGGTATGCCACCCATGGTATAGTGGGCTGTTGGTTGTACAGGAATGGGTTCTTTGGTGCAATCTACACCTGCAAACCTAAGTGCTAACTCATGGATATTGGGCAGTTTTTTGAGAATAGTGTCTTCACCCAGATGGTCTAGTTTTAATAGCGCGTAATCTTTGTTGGGGCCACAGCCTCGACCCTCTCGAATTTCCAAGGCAATGGCGCGAGATACGACATCGCGGCTTGCCAAATCCTTGGCTGTAGGTGCATAACGCTCCATAAAGCGTTCACCTTCGCTATTTAAAAGATAACCGCCTTCACCACGCACAGCTTCTGAAATCAATGGACCAACATGGGCAATGCCTGTGGGGTGGAATTGGAAAAACTCCATATCTTCAATGGGCAGCCCCGCATCAAGGCATAATGCGCCGCCATCACCTGTGCAGATATGGGCATTGGTGGTGGTTTTAAAAATACGCCCAGCACCACCTGTTGCTAAAATCACAGCCTTAGCTTGAAATAAGTGGTATTCACCTTTGCTGATGTCCCAAGCCATCACACCATGGCATGCACCATCTTCCATAATAAGATTTAAGGCAAAAAACTCTTCATAAAAATGGGTGCCTACACGGATATTTTGTTGATACATGGTATGCAAGATTGCATGACCTGTGCGGTCTGCAGCTGCGCATGTGCGCTTGGCTTGACCGCCTTCACCAAATTCACGCGATTGCCCACCAAAAGCACGTTGGTAAATCTTACCATCATCATTGCGTGAGAAGGGTACACCTTGATGTTCTAATTCTTTGACCAATTGTGGTGCAGCGCGGCACATATATTCAATCGCATCTTGGTCGCCCAAATAATCTGAGCCTTTGACTGTGTCATACATATGCCAATGCCAATGATCGGATACAATATTACCTAAGGCAGCGTTCATACCGCCTTGTGCTGCCACGGTATGCGAGCGAGTGGGTAACACTTTGCTCACCACTGCCACACGATAACCCGCTTCTGCCAGTTGTAGCGCACAACGCATACCCGCGCCACCTGCACCGATAATCACCACATCGTGATGATGGTGCTCAACCTTGTCCGTGGATAAATATGCCATTATTTCCCTCCGCAGGGGATGCAGTTGAATGTGTAGCTGATTTCAGCCCAAATAAAATAGCTCATATACATGGCAAACCCCGCAAGCAATACAAGCAGGACATTCAAGATCACTGTGCGCGCGGCTGTAGTGTGCACATAATCTTCGATAATCACTTTTAAACCTGTCCATATATGGGTGAGCAAGGCGAATAAAAAGAGGTTGCTCAAGGTTTTGCTGATGGGGTGGGTAAGCCATGTGTTTAAGCTGTGAAAGCTGATATTGCCATTGTAGGTGAGCAGCAATAAACCCATAAGTACAGGTATGGTGAGTAGCAAAAAGACCGCGCTGATACGCTGCCAATACCAATCGTGGAAGCCTGTGCCTGCTGTGCCTAAGTCTTTATCTTTCATATTTTCACTGCCAAAAGCAAAGCGAAGAGTATGGTGGCAAACACCACGATTTTTGCCGATAATTTCATGGCTTCTCGGGAATCTGTTTTGCCTATATCAAGCAGAAGAAAACGAATGCCATTGCTGAAATGATAAAATAAAGAAACGCAAGTTAGCCACAATACCACCGTGCCTGCAGCACTTTGCAGCCAAGCTAAGCCATACATATAAGAAATCGAGCCATGCGCCATGGCAAGCAATAGCCATAATGCGGCAGGTATAACGAATACGAGGAATATGCCACTTGCTCTATGCGCAATGCTGGCAAACATGGTCAACCGCCAACGATAAATGCTTAGGCGGGGGCTAAGAGGGGGCTGTTTTCTATTCATTTCCATAGATAAGACACATCATACGACTTGGTCGAAAAAACAGCAAGGGGTCTTACAATGGTGTAATCACTTTTAGTGTTTGTATTTGTATCTATCCGCGTTATTATTTATATAGAAATAATAATAAGTTAAGAGGCTGACTAATGAAAGAACTTGAGGATATCGCAGATGAGTATTGGAGAAAATGTAAGGCTAAGGTTGGGTATGATAGTTTCTTTTTAATGTTCATTGGCTTCATTTTGTTTATTAGCTTATTATTTGTTGATAACCCTGTACTTGGGATTGTTTTATATTTGTATGCTATTGGTTATTTGTTTTCAGGTATTTATTTAAAAGATATAAATACACTGCAAGGCTTTGGAAGGAAAGATCCTCTCCGTAAGTTAGGCTCAGAGATAGAAAAGGAACGGCAAAAGATTTTAGAAGCAGTGTTGATAAAGAATGACTTAACAGCACAAAAGATTATTCAGGCTGCTTTATTGGAAGAGAATGTTAACAAAAAGTTTCCTAGTTTGGCTTTTAATTCTGACCTAAATAGGATTTTTAAATTTATTTATAATCCTGATGCAAAAGCAAGAATTATTTCTCTTTTTATCGCGTTGTCTGTCCTCATATCTGCTGTATTATGGCATAGTTTATCAACAGGAGAAGTAGCAGAAACAATAAGCGTAGTACTTGTTAATTATGTCACTATTTTAAAGATTTTACTAGTGCTGATTTTAATACTAATACCTTTAATTCTTTTTATTATATACTTTTATCCAGTTTTTATTTATTTATTCATTCATCTTGCGGGCTCCCCTGAAACTAAAAAAAGACATTTGATACAAGCATGTTTGAAAATTACACCGATAACTAGTGTAATGTGGTGCACCCTTCCTAAATAGCTTTACAAAGTAACTGGAGTTTTTCCAAATGGTTGGGGAAGAAATGACCAGCACCTTGGACTTCGTACCATTGCAGAGGTGTGCCTGATGCTTTGAGCTTTTGAGCAAAGGTTTTGGATTGTTCAAAAGGCACAATTTCATCTTCTGTGCCTTGAATGA
>JALSZC010000063.1 GCA_027059605.1 Ghiorsea sp.
AACAATCAAAGGCTCTGAACGAAGCACGCCATCTAAACTAGGCAACACATTAAGGTAGCCAATGCCCGCAGAGACTTCAGCCAACTTGGCAAAAGGATACGATAGTTTCACCGCACTAACTGGTGGTACTGAGGCATCAACATCACCAATGTTTTCAATAGTCATCCGTGAAATATAAGGAGGCAGCGTACTATTAGGTCGTCCAAAAGCTTCCCCTGCCTCATAAAACATAGGCATAAAAACATTGCCCGCTTGTCGAACAGCTTTTACCAACCTTGCATCACCATTTTTAGCCATAGCTTCGGCAATAACTTTATCAGCTTGTAATAGTTTGGCATCTGCTTGGGCAAACTTGGCATCTGCTTCTGCCTCGCGCCCCTGTGCTGCCAGAGCATCAGCTTCTGCAAGCAATGCATCACCTTGTTCTTGTAGAAGATCTGCTAACTTCTTCGCTGCATTACTTCCACTATCTACTTGTTCTTCACTATAAAAAATATCAACGCCAATCATACGAACTTGAGCCTTACTCAAGATTTCAATCATATCTGCCATTTCACTACGAGGCCATGGCCAACGACCAATCAAGTCAATGGATGCATCATCAATATCAACAATAATAATATTATTATCAGCAGGTTGCGCACTGCTCTCTAAAGCAAAATCATAAACTGAAAACTCAAGGTTTTTAATGATTGATGAGTCATACGCAGCAAAAAAGACTAGCGTAAGTACTACCCCCAAAAACCAATCTGTTTTCCAAAATGCTCTTTTCACAAAAATGCATCCCCTAAATAATCTTTAAGTCACTCATAAATAAGTATATTTAGACGGTACAATAGACGAATTAAACGAAGATAGCCAACTTTACGAGATATAAGTGCTCATTTTCGCCAAAATTCAGGCACAAGCAATACAAAAAAGGTGAAAATTTCCAACCTTCCCAGTACCATACCAAACATCAAAACAGCTTTGGCAGCATCGGGTAGCATGGCATATGTTGAAGCTGGTCCAACATCACCAAAACCTGGTCCTGTATTGGTAATACAAGCTGCCGCAGCAGAAATTGACGTGGTCATATCTACCCCCGATGAGGCAACCAAGACAGCTATGACAGCAAAACAAACCATGTACAACACAAAGAAGCCCCACAATGCTTGCACAACAGAACCTTGTACACTTTGTTCACCAATTTTCACATGTATCACCGCATGAGGATGAATTAAGCGACGTACTTCACGCATACCCTGACGAAAAAGTAAAAGCACTCGTACTACTTTCATTCCCCCACCAGTTGAACCCGCACAAGCACCTACAAACATTGCCATAAGCAATAACATCGCTGTTCCAGGCGGCCATGCTCCATAATCACTCACAGCAAAACCTGTGGTTGTAGCAATAGATACTGTATTAAATAAAACCTCGCCCCAAGTACCTTTGCCAGAAAACAATGCTAGCAACCCAATAAAAAAAACAAGTGCCAATATCCATTTAATGTAGGTACGAAATTCTTCATCTCTCGTATATGCAGACATTGAAAAACCACGGCGCATTGCCGCAAAATGCAAAGTGAAATTAATGCCTGCAAGCAACATAAATAAGATAATCCAACCACGGATTACACCTGACTCAAAGTACCCAATACTTGCATCGTGGGTAGAAAAACCACCGATGGCAACTGTGGTCATTGCATGGTTTACAGCATCAAATACTCCCATACCTGCCAACCACAAACAGATTGCTGTAATTACCGTCATTGATAAATAAATATACCATAACACTTTGGCCGTTTCTGTCACACGAGCTGTCAACTTATCTTTCACAGGCCCAGGGGTCTCAGCTTTGAACAACTGCATACCACCCACGCCTAAAAGTGGCATGACAGCTACAGCTAAAACAATAATTCCCATACCACCCAGCCACTCCTGCATAGAGCGCCAGAATAGAATGGAATGTGGCATACTATCCAAACCTGTTAATACTGTTGCACCTGTTGTGGTCAAACCTGATGTCGATTCAAATAATGCGTCAATCACAGTCTTACAAGTACCTGTCGTTAAAAAAGGAATAGCGCCCAACACCGATAAGACCACCCATGCCAAAGCCACAATCAAAAAACCATCCTTATGACCCAACTGTTTGGGAGCCTTCCCAGCCCAACTAACCATAGAAACACCTAGGATTAACACCAAAACACTAGCTAAAATAAACTGATCCGCATGACCTGAAGTATAATATAGTGCGACAATGGCAGGTAGCATCATACCGCCTGCAAATAAACAGACCAGTACACCTAATGTCCAAACTACACCTTTAAGATGCATAGTTTATATATCCTTCAAACATCAGAAAAACTCAAGACGAACTTCAAAAAGCCGTTCAACATCACGAATAGCATCTGCTCTAGATACCAAAACAACATGGTCATTCGGCAACACCATACTTTCCCCATCAGGAATAATGACTGTATCTCCGCGAACAATAGCACCAATAACCGTATCTTTAGGCAATTGTAAATCTTTAAGTGGCAGCTCTAAAATCTTTGCCGTTTCCAATGCTTCAGCTTCAATCACTTCAAGTGTTCCATCTCCCAAAGGTGACATACCCAAAATACTACCTTTACGAACGTGACGCAAAATTGATGCGGCCGTTGTAAATCGTGGTGACACAATCACATCCAAGCCAATTTCTCGCACAAGATCCGAATAAATTGCACGGTTAACCAATGTTACCACATGCGGAACTTTATACTTACGGGCAATCAAACTGCTTAGGATATTTGTTTCATCATCATTGGTTAGAGCCAAGAAATCATCCATGTGAGCAACGGCCTCTTCTTCCAATAAATCGCGGTCTAAAGCATCACCATGCAATACAATAGTTGCATCTAAATGGTCTGATATCCATTTGGCACGCTCCTCATTATGCTCAATCAGTTTAACCGATACCCCCATGCCTTCTAAAGCTTGGGCTACAGCATAACCAACATTACCACCGCCTACCAACATCACATTACGCTTAACACTTTGCTCTTGTTTACAACCTTCCAAAGCTTCCACAACAGCATCAATTTGGTGACTGGCAACAGCAAGGTACACACTATCACCCGCCAACAATACCGTATCAGGTGCAGGAACCTTCCATTTGCGATTGTGCTCATGAGCCACCACAAACACTCGATTACCTACCATCACATCTGCCAGCTCTTCTAAAGCTAGACCAGCCAGCAAACTTTTAGGTCGAATCATCATGCCCAGCAATTGCACTCGATCCCCAGCAAAACCCTGAGCATCCATAGCCGAAGCAACTTGATAACGCTTCACAATCGCCCTTGCCGCCTCATGTTCAGGAGAAATAATCATATCAATAGGCAACTCATCACGCCCAAACAACTGCTTATTATTGGCAAAATCAGGCTCACGAATACGCGCCATCTTGGTTGTAACTTTAAACAATGAATGGGCAACTTGGCATGCCAACATATTGGTTTCATCACTAGCCGTTGCTGCAATCAACAAATCTGCATTTTTTGCCCCTGCACTTTCCAATATCGATGGGTGTGCAGCATTACCCAACACCGTACGCACATCCATAGTATCAGCGACACGTTGTATGCGCTCCTCACTACTATCCACCACAGCAACATCATGCCCTTCGGCAGCCAAGCGCATGGCTATATGAAAGCCGACTTCCCCTGCACCCAATACTAAAATATTCATTTGTTGGGTGGTGTTAGGTCATGCGATTTTATTTTTCGGTGCAACTGACTTCTTTCCATACCAATATCCGCCGCTGTTTTACTGACATTCCAGTCATTTTTTTCCAAATGGTGCACAATATAACTTCTTTCAAAACGTTTTCTTGCATCATGAAAACCATCCAGCAATACTGAATCATCAGGCACTGCTGAAAAGCTTGGTTTTTGCAATGATGCATCCAAAGGCAACATAGTGTCCACACTTAGCGTTTGCCCTGAGCATAAAATATGGCACCGCTCAACATAATTACGCAACTCACGAATATTACCTGGCCAATCATAGGATTGAAGCAAACTTATGGCATCATCAGAAAAGTCAACGGGTTCACCACCTAAACTATCCACCTGCTCTTGTGCCAAAAAGGTAAGCAATGCTGGTATATCTTCTGAACGCTCCTTTAACTTAGGCATACAAATCGTTATACCATTAGTTTTGGCATACAAACCAGCAAGCAAAGATTCACCTGACAATAACATATCCTGTGTACAACAAGAGCTCATCATCAAGCGCACATCACATGGGTACTGTTTCTTATTACCCAAGCGTTGCACCCGTTTTTCTTGTATCACTTTAAGCAAGGACTGCTGCAGCGGTAAAGTGATTTGTGTAATATCTTCAATATATAATGAGCCTTCATGCGCCGCCTCTAAACGACCACGTTGTGTATAAAGTGCAGCAACAAAAGCCCCTTTTTCATAACCAAACAATTCATGCTTCGTCTCTTCCTCAGATAATGTACCTCGATGAAAAGTAATATATGGTTGACCTTGCCGCTGTGAGGCTTCATGAATCAAGCGTGCTACAATAGACTTACCAGTACCGTGGTCACCAATAATCATCACTGGTGTATCTTTCATGCTGGCTTTTTTAATCGCTTTTTGTACTTCTCGAATCACAGGACTATCACCAATCAATTGTGATGAAGCTCGACTGGTCTCCTGCTTTAAATCAAAGTTTTCTACTGCTAAACGCCGCTTCTCAATCGCATTACGCAACAAAATAAGCAGCCTTTCAGAAGAAAATGGTTTCTCAATAAAATCAAATGCACCTAGCTTGGTCGCACGAACTGCTGTATCTATCGTAGCATGCCCAGACATCATAATTACAGGCACATCAGCATCCATTTGTTTAATGCGACTCATGGTTTCCAAGCCATCAATACCAGGCATCCAAATATCTAAAAAGATACAATCAACAGGGTGTTTACGAAAACGTGCAACAGCCTCTTCACCCGAAGCTGCAGTACTCACCAAGTAGCCCTCATCCTCAAATAATCCCTGTAAAGACTCTCGGATTGGCTGCTCATCATCAACAATTAAAATATGAATCGTCATGCCTTTTCCTCCTGCAAACCACGAAGTATAAGTTTATGCGGCAAACACATACAAAAGCGTGTAGGCGATGCTGCAGAGACCAACAGTAAAGTGCCATCATGTTCTTCAGTAATACGCTGTGCAATCGCCAAACCTAAACCACTCCCATCCCTCTTGGTTGAAAAGTATGGTTCAAACATATGCTTTTGTGTTTTTTCATCAATACCAGGTCCTTCGTCTTGCACATAAAACTTGGTGGCATCATCTGTAACCTCAACATAAACACGCACAGGTGTTTTTGTAGCCAATGCATTATCAATCAGATTAATTAAAACTTGTCGCACCTGATCGGGGTCACAACAAACCTCTCCTTCTGGCAAGCCTTCAAATGTAACATTTTGATATGCACTGTATAGCTCTCGCAAGTCTTGCAATAGTGAGCGAATACTCACTACTTCTGTTTTGGGTTTGGGTAAGGTCGCTAAATTCGAGAAGTCCGCCAATAGTCGTTGCAAACGCTCAACTTGCGTAATGACCGCTTTGGTACAAGTGTCAAAAATTTCAACATGATCCACCTGTGAACGAAAACGTCGCTGCAAACGTTCTGTTGAAAGTTTAATGGGGGTTAGCGGATTCTTAATTTCATGTGCCAAACGTTGCGCAACTTCTGACCATGCTTGGTGTTTTTGTGCTTCTGCCAACTGTGTCACATCATCAAAAACCAACAACCAACCAGAAAACAGTTTATCCTCCTGTTTACCCAACACCGTACCCCGAGCAAGTATTTTAATGGTTTGAAATCCATGCAAAAGTTCAATTTCATATTGTAAACTATCTAAACCTTGGGTTTCCAAAGTTCTAAAGAAGTTTAACACTGGTGCTAAATGCGCCTCAGAAAAATCAAAAATAGAAGCCTTCTTCTGCGTAGACTCAGGAATAACCAACAACGCTTGGCAAGCTTTGTTCATCAAACGAATGTCACCGCTTTGATCCAATAAAATCACACCACTTTGCAAATTAGACAATAGCGTTTCCAACACATATTGCCGTTGCCGACTACTCGCTAATGCCTGGGTAAGTTCTTCCTGTGTATGTTGTAATATTTCCATATTTTGTCGAAGTTTTGCTGTCATGCTATTAAATGAGCGTGCCAACGAACCCAGCTCATCCTCTGCATGTACAGGCACCAACACATCAAACTCACCTGTTTCCACTCTTTTCAATGCCAAAGCCAGCTCTTCAATTGGTGTAGTAAGCTTGCGTGCAAAAAACAAAGCTAGCAAACCTGCAATACATGAAATAAGTATCATAGCTATCATTAAAGTATGGGTAAATATTTCCTGAATACCCTGTCTATGTCGCTCAAGCTCCCGATATGACTTATAATCAGCCTCAATACTTCGTGCACTTACAGTTATATCATCAGGCAAGCGAATTTCCGCACGCAACAAGGCGACAAAACGTTGTTGCATATACAAAGGCAAATAACCCACAACATACTCACCACTTTTACGAACTTCATGCTCAACAACTTGTCTACCCAACACTTTACTTAACCGTGCAGTATCTGATAAATCACGAATTTTTAAATCATTAAATTGTTGTCCAGCAACCTGCTTGTTCGCCATAGCAATCAAACGCTCTGAGACATCAAAAAGCTCTACTTTATGCCAACCATATTGATCAAGTAATTTACCCAAATGCTGACTAATTAACATTGTGCCTAATGGCTGCGCAACAATCTCAAGTGGGAAATCACCATCTTGTGCCACTTGTAATAATGACTTTTCCATATCCGACTCAGCCCCTGAGTAAAAGCCTTGTGCTAAACTCATGGCTTTATCCAATAAGGTATCAACCCGAACATCAAACCAAACATCAAGCCCCTTATCAATCACTTGATTTGCTGTCAGTTGCAATAATAAGGATGGTACCAATACCATTAACACCATGGCTGCAACCAATTTTGTTCGAAGGTATGAGCCAGCATGTTCTTCTTTACTTGATTTTAAACGATATATACCAACAAAAAAGAAAACAAGCGCTAACACAAAAAATAAAAATACTGTTACCCAATTTAGAAAGCTCGGTCCAAATTGATCATGACTAGGCCAAGATAAGATACCTACTGTTAACAACAGTACACTGACAATGAAAGGCAACCAAGTAAGGGGCTTCAGCCTGCTTTTATCCGCTGGTTCACTCATCTTTTAAACCTTGTGTTGGCAAAACAAGTTCGACTACGCCCATGTCCACACCACCAAATATATCAGCAAACCAACCGTTACTACCTTGTTCACCCTCATATATATACAATTGGGTTTCTATATAATACTTTTCTTGTTCATCTAAAATGGATACATCCACTACTGCAGCATGATGCATTTCCGTTAAAAAACGCATCGCAACATGCACATTTCTTGTATAATGCACCACACCACTGCTCAAATCTCGCATCAACCAACGTTTGGTCACCAAATCAGGAATAACCTGGCGACCTAAGCGAATGCTAGCCACTGATTTATCTAACCAAAATGAGCGTTTACGCAATACATCAAACTGCCAAAAAGTAGTAAGTGAAGATCCACTAGCCAAAACATTCAACACATATGCTTCTTGATTAAAAGTCTGCACATCACAATAAACCACACCGTTTTCAATATGAACATGTGTTTCTTTATTTATCTGGTTTTCTTTTGCTTCAAGCTGTGCAAATGTAAAACACAAACATAAAAGACAAGTAAATACGCGTAACATTACCGCTAGCCTAAAACGGATATTCGCGATGAGCAACCTTATGCCAGCATAACTATCGACAATTGACGACCTGTATCCCCTTTGTCTCGTCGAAATGAATAATATGAAGGGTCAAGATGGCAAGCTGTACAATGGGGTAAAGTTTCAATATTTTCAGGTCGTACACCTGCACTTAAAAGCTGATCTTGATTTGCCAAAGCTAAGTCTGCAAAACAAAACCCATTACGATAAAAGCTCACACGTTGTTGGCAAGCATCATCCAGTTTCTGGGCAACATCCGCATGCACCACAAAGCAACATGAACCAATACATGGTCCTAAACTCGCAACGATTTTCTCCACATGAGCACCATGCGCACACATGACTTGCACAGCCTTCAATACTGCTTGCGCCACAGTACCTTTCCAGCCAGCATGTACAGCTGAAATCACGCCTGCTTGTTCATCTGCCAAGAGTATAGGTACACAATCTGCAGTGCGCACAGCCAAAGCAACACCACGTTCAGTAGCCAGTAAAATATCAGCTTCTTGCTGATGAATATAACCCAAACCCGAGCAATGCAACACCTCATCCTTATGCACTTGTATCGCTTGATGCGGCGTAGAAATATGGGTCTGATGACATAATAATTGAATATTGTGAGCTAACTTATCCTCATCAAGCAATGAAAAATCAGTTATGGCTCCACCCTCACGATTTGTAAACACAGCTTGAACACCATGTTTTTGCAATAAGCGTGAAACATCAAACATCTTACATCAATATTTTTAACGCTGTATTTAATTGCGCAAGCTCATCAGGAAATGGCGCATGACACAATATCTCTTCTTGCGTAATAGGGTGCACAAAACCCAATATTTCTGCATGTAAAGCTTGGCGTGATAAGTTTTTCAACACACTGTATGCGGGCTCTGCAATAGCTTTACTTGGGTTAAACTTACGACCGTACACTGCATCACCCAATACTGGCATACCTTCATGACTTAAATGTACCCGAATCTGATGTGTTCGTCCTGTATGAAGGCGCAAACGCATACGACAAAAATGTTCATCAAAACGTTGCTCTAAACTGGCATCGGTAATTGCTATTTTCCCTTGCGGTACTACTGCCATTTTTTGCCTATTATGCGGATGCCTCCCAATCGGAAGCTCTATGCGTTTTTGCATCCAACGCGGAAAACCTCGACACCAAGCCACATATTCTCGTTGTAAATCATGGTTAGCAAACAGTGCAGATAGACCTTGGTGCGCGGCTTCAGTTTTAGCAACGACCAAACTACCAGAAGTATCTTTATCCAAGCGGTGTACAATACCTGGTCGTTCAACACCATTAATACCAGGCAAACTTTCACAATGGTGCAACAAAGCATGCACCAATGTACCCGTATCATGACCATGCGAAGGATGAACAACCATGCCAGCCGGTTTATTGACTACAATGAGGTATTCATCTTCAAACAATACATCCAGCGGTATATCTTCTGCTTGCAAGTCCATGGCTTGGGCAACAGGAATATCAGCAATAAAAACATCGCCTTCCATCACTTTCACCGACCGCTTCAAGCGTTGTTGCTCAGCACCTTGCTGCCAAATACAGCCTTCATCCAACAGTTGTTGAATCCGCGCTCTTGTTAATCCAGACAAAGCTGTTAAAGCTGCATCCAGACGTTTGCCATGCCACTGGCTAGGAATATCCCAAGTGACCAAGTTTTTATCCGAAGTCACAAGTTATGCTTCTGTCGTAGTTGACGGCTCTTTTTTGGATTGAGCAGCAGTATCACTTTTCTTTTGGTTGTTTTGCTGCTGACCGTTCTTTTGTTGCGTATTTTGTTGTTGAGCCGCTTTATCTTTTGCAGGACGACGGCGACGACGGCGACGACGTTTTTGCCCTTCTTCACCTTCAGTTTTGGTCGTTTTTTCCTGTTTCACATCCACTTTTGCAGCAGATTTGTTTTTCTTCGACCTATTGGAGTTACGTTTTCGTTTACGCGCAGTATTTTTACGTTTCACCACAGGCTTATCTTCTTTTTTCTCACCAAACAGTTTATCTAAAAGTGTCTTAAACCAACCAACCTTAACAGCTTTCACAATTGGTTGTGGAATACCTACCACAGGTTTCATTGGTTTAAGCTTACGGGCAACACGCTGAGGTTTTTTACCTTTCATCGTATCTTCAAGCATTTCCAAACGGTCTTGGTTATTATCACGCCAATGCCGCTCGATACGGTAATGTGGAATCATCAAATCTGGGCGAATCTGCAAAGAAATCTGCACATCATGATTCTCTTCAATGCGGGCAATATAGTCCCGCTTATTATTCATCAAGTACTCACCTGTTTCAGATGGCACTTGAACCACAAGCTTAGGTTTTTTGCCTTTTTCAGCCAAATCCTCCATACGTGTCAACATTTGTAATGCCATAGACTCAACCGTAAGGATAGAGCCACGACCTTGGCAACGTGGACATGTTTCTGTTGTTGTTTCACGCACAGACGGATGCAAACGCTGGCGCGACATTTCCAACAAACCAAAACGCGAAATACGGGCAAACTGCACCCTTGCCTTATCTTTAGCTGTAGCAAGACGCAGTTCTTCTTCTACCTGTTGCCCATGTTTACGATTAGCCATATCAATAAAATCGACAACAACTAGACCACCAATATCACGAATACGCAATTGGCGAGCAATTTCACGCGCTGCTTCAAGATTGGTATCCAAGGCCGTGTCATCAATATGTTTTCGCCCAGTGGAGCGCGATGAGTTCACATCCACTGCAGTTAAAGCTTCCGTAGGGTCAAACACAATAGAGCCACCCGATGGCAAACGAATCTCACGTTCATGAATTTGTTCGCATTGGCTTTCAATACCATATTGACGGAAAATGGGCTTTTTACCACGATATAATTTTACTAATTTTTCTTTACCTGGCAGCACAGCATGCACAAAGTTTTTAGTCCGTGTATAAACCTCATGGTTATCCACCCATATCTCATGAATATCATCACTAAAATGGTCACGAATAGCACGGGTTGCCATATCACCTTCTAAATAAATCAATGAAGGTGATGGTGCTGTACCACTTTTGATACGAATTTCATCCCACAAACGTTGTAAATACGAATAATCACGTTCCAATGCTTCTAACTTTTGGTCACGACCTGCCGTACGGACAATCAAGCCCATATTATCAGGCACATTCAATTGCGATAATATTTCTTTGAGTGCGCGGCGCACATCTTCTGGAAGCTTACGTGAAATCCCACCACGCTCTGTATTTGGACTTAATACCAAATAACGACCTGCAAGCGACAAATATGTTGTTAAAGCAGCACCCTTATTACCACGTTCTTCCTTAACAACCTGCACCAACACCGATTGTTTAGGTTCTAATACATCTTGAATATTTACATTGCGTGGGTCTTGGGTTTTATCAACACCATCTTTCCAATAGTCTGGATGAATTTCACTTAAAGGCATAAAACCTTGACGCAGCGCACCATATTCTACAAATGCAGCTTGCAAGCTGGCTTCAACCTTGGTGATGGTTCCCTTATAAATATTACCCTTGGTTAGGACTTTATGTGTGGACTCAATGTCTAACTCTTGTAAAAAGTCATCTTCAACAATGGCAACACGGCTTTCTTCCTCATGCGAGGCGTTGATTAGCATCAACTTCTTCATTGCGGTTCCTTTACCGCTGACAGCATAAACCTTTGAATATAACAAAAAACATTTTTGATATATTCAAAGCATATTTTTAATTGTCACCCCAACCCAGCGCATCGTACACAACAAACACCAAGCTCAAGTTAAAATCTGTATCTCATTTAAGACCGTCAGGCGGCTTTTATATTATTTTTACTGCACATCGCTCAACACGGCGTTGGCTAAGGTGAGACTCAAAGAAAAAACGACTCACTCTCCGTAAATATCGTCTGAACGAAGCGACTAACTTCTCAAGTTGCATATTTTGCATCCTTGTTTTCAAACCGATACGCGACATATTACTCGCTATCTATCGCCACACACGCGGAACACATGTACAATCTGCCCCCATTAAAGCAAACAGGAGCCACTTTGGCAAGTTTAGAGCAAAAAAACGAAAAAAAACCTCACTTTACCATTGATAAAAATGAGGATAATAGCCGCATTGATCGCGTACTTTGTCGCCTGATTGGACAAGAAAAACGCACCCTTATCTTACGTTTGATTCGAAAAGGTAACGTAAGAGTCAATGGCAAACGCATCAAGCCTGAGTTTCGTGTTCATGAAGGTGATAACGTTTTTTTACCAGCCAGTCTGCGCCCTCATTCCGCTGAAGAACATACTTCTGAACAACAAACTCAAAGATTAATACCAGCTATCAAAAACCTCATCACTCTCTATGAAGATGATGATTTACTGATTATTGATAAACAAGCTGGCTTTGTTGTGCATGGTGGCAGTGGTCATGATGTAGGATTAGTTGAACGCCTTAAAGTACAACTGAACTTACCTGAATTACGCTTGGCGCACCGCCTCGATAGAGATACTAGCGGATGTTTATTGCTGGCTAAGAACCTAAAAACCTTACGCAAACTGACCGAAAGCTTTCGTCATCGTGATGCCCATAAAACATATCTGGCTTGGGTAGCAGGACACCCCTATCCTTATGCTGGACGTATGCAGTCCAAACTGCTTAAAGGTGTAACCCAAAGTGGTGAACGTATGGTTGTGGATTCTGAACATGGTCAAGAAGCCATCACTGATTTACAAACCATACTGTTGCGTGAACATGAAGGTTGGCAATATAGCCTTGTCGCTTTACAACCGCACAGCGGAAGAACACATCAACTGCGTGTACAATTACAACAAGAAGGGCATGCAATTTTGGGCGACCCCAAATACGCAGAAAAAGTAGATGTGAAACATTATAAAGCTATCAAAGGGAAAGGTTTAGCTTTACATGCTTGGCGACTTCGTTTTGAGCATCCAAGCACAGGCAAAATATTAGAATGTCGTGCGCCTTGGCCTAAGCGTTGGGCGCACTTCAAAAAAGAGGTTTAAAACTTACTTCTTATCCTTAGCTTCGTTGACGCGAAGTTTACGACCTGCAAACTCTTCACCATTCAACACTAAAGCCGCTTTCACATCACCAGCAGAACCCATTTCTACAAAACCATAACCTTTAGGGCGACGATTAGGACCACCACGAACCAAACGTACTGAAACAACCGTGCCATAAGTTTCAAATAAACGCTGCACTTCATCTTCACGCGCTTTAAATGGAATATTACCTACATACAATACATTCGTATTATTATGTTTGGCTTTTGAAGTCGAGCGACCTGAGCCACCACCAAATGCCCAAGCACCCAATAAAAAGCCAACCACCAAACCTGATGCCAATACTGAACCTACAGGTATTTCTTGGTTTAAACCTACCATAGGACCAACAAAATAACCAACCAAACCCAAAGCGATTGCCATTGCAACACCTTTACTTACACAACCAATATTCATAAAAAAACACTCCAAAAAGGGATACAACCCTGAAAAATATGGGCGCAACCTGCCAATTTTCACTAAAGAAACAACAAGATTGATACGAACCTTTTGCTATCGCTTACGTTTTACATAAGTTTTCGACCATGAAAACAAACGCGCTTATGATTCAAGGAACAGCCTCAGGTGTTGGAAAATCTGTCTTGGTTGCAGGTCTTTGCCGCTTGCTTGCTCGCAATGGTGTCAAGGTTGCTCCGTTTAAGCCACAAAACATGAGCAACAATGCTGCGGTTACAGCAGATCATGGTGAAATCGGCAGAGCTCAAGCTTTACAAGCATTTGCTTGCGGTATTCAACCTACTGTGGATATGAACCCCGTGCTTATCAAGCCTGAAAGCAACCAAAAAGCGCAACTCATTGTACGTGGCAAAGTCCATGGTCGCTTGCATGCCAAACGTTTTCGTAAAGATAGAATTGCCTTACTCAACACCGTGCTCCAATCCTTTGACACCTTACAACAACAATATGACATGGTCATTATTGAAGGTGCTGGCTGTCCAGCAGAACCTAACCTTATGGATGGTGATATTGCCAATATGGGTTTTGCCCAAGCTGCTGATGTGCCCGTATGGTTGGTTGGCGATATTGATAAAGGCGGTGTATTTGCTTCCCTTAAAGGCTGTATTGATATTCTGCAAGATGAACATAGCCATAGAATTCAAGCATTCCTAATCAATCGATTTAGAGGCAATATTGCTTTGTTGGATGATGCTTTAACTTGGCTTGAACAGGACACCCATAAACCCGTCATTGGTGTCATTCCCATGTTGGACTTGGACTTACCTGAAGAAGACAGTCCCTTTAAACATGAACAAGCACCTAACAAGCAGCACCAACTGCATATATCTGTTATAGCCTACCCGCGTATGTCTAACCACGATGACTTAGACCCTTTGGCTTCTGATGCAGATATTCAAGTCTCTTTTGTACGAAGCACGGATGAACTTCAGCCTTGTGACTTAATCATATTACCTGGCTCCAAACATGTATCTTCAGACTTAAACTGGCTTAAAACACAAGGTTTTGTTGAGAAAATACAACAACATTTACGCTACCAAGGAAAAGTTTTAGGTATTTGCGGTGGTTTTCAAATGTTAGGTGAATATATTGAAGATACCACACATACTGAAAGCGAAAGTTGCCAAGGTTTAAATCTACTGCCCATACACACCCAAATGATGCCTGAAAAAACACTCCAGCAAATCGAGCAAACAGCAAGCTTTCCGCAAGGGTATCCAGTCACAGGTTATGAAATTCATCACGGTATATCTCACACCGATGAAAGCCTATTTCCTTTTGCTGCATGTTCAGCAGATAAACAGATTTGGGGAACTTATGTTCACGGCTTATTTGAACAAGGCGAATTTCGTCAAGCTTGGTTGCACGAATTGGGTTTTAAAATAACAAGCCATACCAATCAGCATGATAAAACTTTGGCATCTTTAGATATGCTTGCCGACCAGCTTGAAGAAAGCTTACACCCTCAATACCTTCAACAGCTCTTCACAGCCTAAGCCATTGCCCCCCTCAGTCATAAAAACTGGCATCACCTTTGCTTACCTACTTTTAACCTTTGATACACTAAAGAGGAGCCTACTTTGGAAGCAAATCATGTCACAGAAATTGAAACCTTATTTCAAGCCGTATCTAACGGTGACTTCACCTTTAGAATAAGTAACGACCACCCCTTAGCTAACGCTGCTAATCATATGATGCAATGGTTAGATACAATGCAGCTTAAAGAGTTAAAAGATAAAGTTGAACTAACCATGACTGGTTTTGAAAACACCATCAATATGGCAAAGCTACAGCAACTAGCTGATGGTGTAGCCCAGCGCACAGAAACTATGGCATCAGCAACTGAAGAAATGAGCATTACCGTACAAATGATTGCCGAACAAGCGGATAAAGTTGGCAGCCAAAGTGAACAAGCAAAAATTGCTGTGGATGAAGGCAGTCAGTCTATGAAGCAAGTATTTGATGTTATCCATGCCACAACAGAACAAATGAACAATGTTACCAATGAAGTACAACAGCTTGCTAGTGTATCCAAAGAAATCGATGGTCTATTAACAACCATACAAAAAATATCTGACCAAACCAATCTACTTGCATTAAATGCTACCATTGAAGCAGCACGTGCTGGTGATGCAGGTCGCGGCTTTGCCGTTGTTGCAGGTGAGGTCAAGCAACTATCCCATCAAACCAAAGATGCTGCAGATAACATTGTAGAAAAAAGTGTAAGCATACAAAAATCAGTTTCCGCTGTCGTAACGCGCTTAAGCGAAATGTCTGAAACCGTTGCCAATGCATCATCTATCGTTGAAAACACGCAATCTTCTATGGATGCTATCGTTTATAACATGCAGCAGGTGGATGAAAGTGTGCATGGCATGCATCACGCCACCAAAGAGCAAGCCATTGCATCCACTGAAATTGCAGAAGGTGTCACCCAATGCCATGCTGATGCAAAAGTGATGGATACCCAAGCAGATCAAAGCCTAAATACAACCGATGAAATGGATATTGCACTACGCGCAGACTTGCAAGAGTTTTCAAAGCTAAAAATTACCAATGCTGTGATTCAGCTTGCTAAAAGCGACCATATGTTTTGGAAGAAGCGTTTAATCGATATGCTTTCAGGGCGCGACAATATTGATATTAGCGAAGTCACCGACCACCATAATTGCCGTTTAGGTAAATGGTACTACAGCAACGGGCAAGCTGAATTTGGTAATTGCGCTTCTTTCAAAGACATTGAGCCACCTCATGCTGACATGCATAGGTTAGCCAAACAAGCTGTTACCAAGTTTAATGCTGGAGATGTAGCTGGTGCGACCCAAGATGTAGAAGCTATTGAAACATTATCAGCTGCAGTAGTAAAAGGCTTAGAAGAGCTTGAGTAACTACTCACCCAGTGTATCTAAATAAGCAATAATATCTTCTCTATTTTGTTCATCCTGCATCTCAGGCAAGGTAGGCATGGTTAAGTTGTAAGTATTGCTTTCTTTTAAGTTTTTCGCATACTCATCATGTTCAATCATTTTACTTGGGTTTTGCAAAAAACTATGCAGCCATTGGGTATCTCTGCGTTCTGTAATACCAGCCAAACCTGGTG
>JALSZC010000064.1 GCA_027059605.1 Ghiorsea sp.
TTGCTATCCAAAGCCTGTACTTGGGTTTTTGCAACAGGGTCGGTGATACCATGCTCTAAACCCGTGGTCGGAACATTGTGGTCTGGTGTTGCCACCGATGCACTCACCCGCCAAGGCTTGCGCCCTGCAATCCTCAACCCTTCAAAAGCTTGTGGGCTGGTCACTTCATGCACCAATTGCCTATCAATATACAAAAGCACTGAGCCATCATCATTTTCACTCACCACATGCTGTTGCCAAACTTTTTCAAATAATGTTTTTGCCATGATTTTATCACCTCTGTCTCATTCAAGGACTGCCCAAGCTTAACCGCACTTGCGCTTATTGAAAAATGAAATAAAGTACACCTATGATTGAGAAAATCTCATGAGAAAACCACTGCCTTCTTACAATGCCTTACGAGCATTTGTGGCTGTCGGCAAACATGGCAATCTAAAAGATGCTGCCACTGAGCTGTTTGTGACCCCTTCTGCCCTAAGTCACCAAATAAAAAACTTGGAAGCCATGCTTGATAAAGTCTTGTTTATCCGCTCCAAGTCAGGGTTAAGTTTAACGGATGATGCTCATACCCTGTATGAGGAACTTAGTCATGCTTTTAGTTTAATTCAACAGTCTGTACACAAACTAACGCAACACCCGCAGCACAACATTTTGAATATAAGCATGTTGTCCACCTTTGCTATGCGTTGGTTTATCCCCCGCCTTTCCAGCTTTCAAAAGCAATACCCTGATATTGAAGTGCGCATTTCTACATCCATCCATGAAGTGGATTTCGCACATGAAGATATGGACTGCGCCATCCGCTCAGGGCATGGTGGTTGGCAAGGATTACATGCTGAATATTTGTTTACGGAAACCTTTACGCCAGTGTGTAACCCTGAAATCGCAGAGGCTTTAAGCTCGCCACAGGATTTAGCTAAGTTTACCTTGTTGCATGCGCGATTGCGCCCTGATGATTGGCATATCTGGCTTAAAGCTTTGGATTTAAACATGCAACCAAGCCATGAGCAAACCTTTGAAACGCGCAACTTTGCTATTCAAGCTGCCATTGATGGCATTGGCATTGCGATTGTTGACCCATCCCTGGTGGCTGAAGATATTAAAGCAGGGCGCTTAATTGCCCCCTTCCCACAAACCATGGCAGATAAAAGTGCATATTACTTTGTTTGCCCTAAAAAACAGATTAACAACAAAGCTATTCAACAACTTCAAAACTGGCTTTTACATCAGATTTAGCTCCACCTACTTTATGGATCTTTAGACTGCTTCCCTGTTGCTGTATCAATCATATAATCCACAGCAGCTTTCAACCGCGCATTAGAACACTCATCACAACCACCCTTGGCTGGCATATCGCCATTTCCTCGAATCGTTACCTCATAAAGTTTATTTCGTCCTTGGTCTAATAATACTGACCAAACTTTTGGCTCTAAAGTGGGTGCTCCCATCAAACCATCATCATGACACATCGCACAACTGGATTGATAAAGCTTTTCACCTTCATCCACACCAAAAGATTGCTTCATATCCAATTCTACAGGAGGTGTTTTGCTGTTAATCGTTTTCAAGTATGTCGCGATTGCAAACAAATCCTCATCGGTAAGAAAGCGTAAACTATTGTGTTCTACACCACGCATAGGCCCTGAAAGTTCACCATGAGTTGGCATTTCATTGTTGCGAAAAATATCAACAACTTGGTATGCACTTAATTTCTTTAACCCTTGTGCTGCAATGTTCGGTGCATAATAACCCTCCACAAACGTGCCAGCTAAATAGTAGTCTTTTTTGGGCACACCAAAATAATTTAACTGTGTATGACATAAGGCACAATGCCCTGGACCTTCAACAATAAACTTACCCCGATTCCAAGCTTTTGACTTCGATGCATCTGGCTCGAAAACATCATCTTCAAATGTGAAATACAAAAGCCTCCAGCCCAATTGAAGAAACCTATAATTAAAAGGCCATTTCATTTCCTGCGCATGATTTTCTTGATGTACTGCAGGCACTACATCCAAGTAAGCTTTAATATCCAACACATCCTGCACACTCATTTTATGGAAGTAATTATAAGGAAAGACGGGATAATAATAGGAACCATCAGGCGCAATACCCTCTCGCACAGCTTTTACAAACTGCTCATCCGTCCAACTACCTATGCCAGTTTCTTTATCGGGTGTAATATTGGGTACAAAAATCGTACCAAAATCCGTTTTGATTTTTAAACCACCAGCAAATGGTTTACCATCATTTTCTTCATCGGTATGACAAGTGAAACAATCGCCCATTTTCAACAAATACTCACCATGTTGAATTTGTTTTAATGAATGCTTGGATTGTTCAAGATTTAATGTTGGGTATGCAGAATCTGTATTGGCAATGGTAGCCACATTATCATCTTTGCCACTAGCCCAAGCTACAGCCGGCAGGAGCAGCAATAAAACCATGAATTTATTTATCTTCATTCTTTAACTCCCGTCAGGCATATCATCTTGAATATGCTCTGGCTCATCAGCTTCTAAGTAAGCCTCTTCAACCTTAGATAAATCCACCTCATCAAAACCATTAATCATAGGTTTGACATGTTTAAAGAAACCTTCGCCAATGGTTAGCATATACAGATGAATGATGAGGAATAAGAGTGTCAAATAAGCAGCTAGTGTATGCACAAACGCCACAGCACTTGGGAAGTTAACGGATGCGAACCAAGTTCCTCCCCACACCATATAAAGGTACAATAAACCTGATATCCAAATCATGGGAAAGATACCAATCTTAAGGCTTAAATATGCAGCGGCTTGTAGCGGATTATGCTTACGCCAATAGGCTTTCCTATAGGGGTGCTGCTCACCTTTAAAAATGCCATACGCATAAAAGCGAACCACACGCCATAAGCCTTGTTTGGTTGGCATATAATGTTTCCAATTGCCTGTTGTAAACAGCCAAAACGTGGCAAATGCCCAAAGCAATAAAAGGCTGAGTGCCACTGTGGTGTGTACCGTGACTGCCATCTCAAAGCTCATTACATGATGAACCCCATGAATACGCAAGCCTGTAAACAGTAGAATGATAATCGCTAAAGCTTGTAACCAATGCCATAAACGCTCAAAATGAGAATAAATCATTACTCGATGTAAACTCATGATGTCACCCTCCTTTTAGCCCATAGCCTTAAAAGAATATGAATCAATATCCCAACCAGCGTAAAACCAATAAGCAACCATGCCAACTTATCCAGTGTGCCTGAGCTATTGCTGCCCGCAATATAAACCCCACCTATGCCATCCAATCGTCCACCCGCACGATGGCATTCCATACAGGCCACAGCATTCGCTTTGGGCGCAACCATATGTGTAGTTGGCCAATACGAATACGTTTTGATAAAACCAACCTCCCCACTAAATGGGATATGTTCATCTTTCATGCCTCTGGCTACAGCTTTAGGTAAATTAAAGTTACCCCAGAAAGACTCATCATCTTCACCCCATAAATGCGTATAAACGAGGTTGTTCAATTTCTTGTCATACATCAGCCATGTTTCCATCCGTTTAAATGGCCAAATCCTAGAATATGGATCATCTGCAGCACCTTCCATATGATTAATATCTACAGGTTTGCTTGGGTCAAAGTGCGTATCCACAGTTGTATAAACGCTTTCTCCATTGAACCATTGATAATAAGGCACGATATTCTCACCATTCTTAAAGCTGCCTTTAATAGACCAATAGGTTTCCCTTTTTTCACCATTACCTTGTGTATAATTCTTTTCAGAGAATCCTTTGCCATCTTTGGTTCGCCCTGCTGTTCGCCAATCCCAGAATGTACGCGTTGCTACACCCCCTCTAGCAAAGCTAGGAATATGACACGACTGGCATGCCACCCTTTTTACATGTGTATTCAAGGCAATGTGTGTGACCGAATTTTTAGGGTGCGGCTGCAAGCCATGACATGATTCACAAGAGGTTGCATCACGTCTAAAGCCAGGTTTTCCTTTTCCTTTCATATCTTTTGCTAACATTTGATAGCGGCTTCCTGACCATTGATGATTTTTGGTCACATGACATGCCGTACAAGAAAAGTTTTGTCCGTCTGGCGACATGTGAACATCCACATCCACAGGTGGGTTGGTTAATACCGATGATAAATCACCATGTTTTACATTATCCCCGCCACCACCATAAAAATGGCATGAACCGCAATTCTTCCGTTCAGGCAGAGCAACGCTCTGTGCTGTTTTTTTCCAGTTGATTGGCTTTTGCCCTGCAAAAAGAATAGAACATGC